>QWHP01000216.1 GCA_021404985.1 Actinobacteria bacterium ATB1 | reverse complement strand
ACCGCTTCGGCTCGCCAGACGAGGTCGGTCTCGGCATGGCTCTCGCCCGACTGCTCGACGAACCGGCCCCGAACCCGCCTCAGGAGCCGTCCCGACCGATCCCAAAGTCGAGGCCGACCCGACTGTCCGACTGATACGGTCATCCGTCGGTGCGCGGTACCATCGGTGCCCATGGCTGAAGGCACCGCAACGTCCGACGCACGCGAGCGTCTCCTCGAAGCCGCCGAGGCCCACTTCAGGCGTTACGGCTACCGGCGCACGACGGTGGACGACGTCACGCGCGAGGCAGCCACCGGCAAGGGCAGCTTCTACCTGCACTTCGACTCGAAGGAAGCTGCGTACATGGCGGTCGTGGAAGCCTCCCTCGAGCGATTCGTGGAAGCTGCCACCGAGGCACTCCATGCCGAGGGTCCCGTACCTGAACGGTTGCGGGCCCTGGTCGAGGTGACCGCTCGACACTATGGGGAGGACGAATTGTTGCGGGCATCCCTCTTCGGAGAACAACACCTCGTCGAAGGTCGGGTTGCCGAACGTGCCGCGCAAGTACAGCGCAGCCGCATTCGCGATCTCCTCGCCGAGACACTCTCGGAAGGCAAGGCCGAGGGCACGATCCGGGAGTCGATCGACGTCGAGGCGACGGCCGCTGTCCTGTTCGAGATCGGTTGGGCGGTCGTGCGCGCCGAGCTCGACGGGACAGCCGACCTTCCCCTCGGTGTCGCCTTGGCGAGCCTGAACGATCTCGTCGGACTCGGCATCGTCACACGCGACCGGAAGGCCCGCTGAGTGTTGCGCAGCCGAGGAAAGCAGAGCGTGGCTTCGTCAGATCTCGCGTCCGGTCTTGTCCCAGAACGGGGCGCGCAGCTCCCGTTTGAAGATCTTGCCAGAGTCCTCGCGAGGAAGTGTGTCGTGCAGCTCGACGTGCCGGGGGACCTTGTAGGACGCCAGATGGGCCCGCACGTGCTCGCGCACGTCCTGCGGTGTCAGCACAGCCTCCGGGGCGGGCTGGACGACGGCCGCGAGCACCTCGCCGAACTCGTCGTCGGGGATGCCGAACACGGCGACATCGACGACACCCGGCAGCGTGTGGATGGTTGCCTCGATCTCGGCCGGGTAGACGTTCACCCCACCGGAGATGACCATGTCGCTCCTGCGATCGCAGAGGAAGAGGTAGCCGTCGCTGTCGAGGTAGCCGATGTCACCGCAGGTGATCAGACCCTCCACTTCGATCTCTTCCCGTTGCTCGTCCTGGCCGTGGTACGTGAAGTCCGGATATCCGGACAGCCCGACATACACCTCACCCGCGACGCCGGGAGGGACAGGCGAACCGTTCTCGTCGAGGATACGCACGCAAGCCCCGGCAATGGGACGACCGACGGTACCGGGCCGTTCGAGCGCCTCCTGTGAAGTGCAAAACGTGACCGGACCGCTTTCGGTGGCACCGTAGAACTCGCAGATCACCGGTCCCCACCAGTCGATCATCGCCCTCTTCACGTCGGGCGGGCACGGGGCCGCGGCATGCACGACGTGCTCGAGGGAGGACGTGTCAAAGGCTGCCCGCACTTCCTCGGGCAGCGCGAGCAGGCGCACGAACATGGTCGGCACCATGAGCAGGTTCGTGATCCGATGCATCTCGATGAAACGCAACAGGCCTTCGGGATCGAACCGGGGAGTGAGGACGACATGGCCTCCGAGGAGACCAGCAGCGAGCCCGTGCGCGTTGGGCGCAGAGTGATAGAGCGGACCGCACACGACGGTCCGGACACCGGGACGCAGCCCGAGCACGCGTCCCGTCGTCTCGCGCACAGACTCGGCATGTTCGGCCCCGAAGGGACTTCGCCTCACACCCTTGGGCCTACCGGTCGTGCCTGACGTGTAGATCATGCTGGCGAGAGACGCCTTCCTCGGCCGGTCCCAGGGTTCGTGGGCAGTGACCCACGTGTCCCAATCGCGTTCCCCGCGAGGGACAGAGCACACTTCGGCCTCCAGTCCATACGCCGCGGCGATCTCTTCGGGAGTGGACACGACGACGACCTCGACTCCCGGAGGGAGGACGTTGCGGGCCACTGGAAGAAGATCGGCATGCACGACAAGGACGCAAGCGCCAGAGTTCGAGAGGACATGCGCGATCTCGTCGCCTTGGAAGTGCCAGTTCACGGGCACGGCATAGGCGCCGAGGGCGGCCAGCGCATACGATGCCTCGAAGAAGGCGATGTCGTTGCGCAACAAGAGCGCGACGGAGTCGCCCTCTCCCACCCCGAGCGAGGCGAGCGCCCGCGTCGCCCGGGCGGCCTGTCCGAGAAGCTCCTCGCGGGGGACGAAGCGTTCTCCGCTCCGGATCCCGGCCGCTTCCCGCTCATTCACCTCTGAACTCCGGAGCACGCTTCTCTTGGAAGGCACGAACGCCTTCGGCATGGTCGGCTGTCTGGAGACACTGCACCTGCGCGAAGATCTCGAACTCGAACTCGCTGTCCATGTCGACTCCGAGAGAGCGATGCAGTGCCCGCTTCGTCCAGGCGAGCGCGCCCGGCGCCCCGGAGGCAAGCCGTGCAGCCCACTCGGAAACCTCGTTCTCGAAAGCGTCGGGTGCCACGACCCGATGCAGGAGTCCCAAGTCCCGTGCCTCGGCGGCGTCCACGAGCCGGCCTGTGAACATGAGCTCGGCTGCAGCGCCAAGACCGACGAGACGGGGCAGGAACCAGCCCGTCGCCATGTCGCAGCCGGCGAGACCGATGCGTGTGAAGGGTGCACCGAGACGCACACCTTCGGCAGCGAGACGGATGTCACAGGCCATGGCCAACCCGAAGCCGCCGCCGACGGCATCGCCGTGCAGCGCGGCGATGACGGGCTTGTCCATGCCGACGATGGCCCGAATCGGATCGAGGTAGCGTCGTACGATCGGTTCCCACTCGTTCGCCGCGCGCGGAATCATCTCGGCTTGGTCGGCCCCGGCGCAGAATTTGGATCCGGTTCCGGCGAGCACGACGACGCGTGCATCCGAGGCCTCGGCTGCGGCGAGGGCATCGACGAGCAGGTCGACTGTCGATATCGCGAGCGTGTTCAGCTTTTCGGGGCGGTTCAACGTGACCTTTGCCACGCCGTCCGACACGTCGAAGCGGACGTCGTCTGCCATCGGGTTCTTCCTTCCCTTTCGTTTCGGTCACATCTGGATGACAGGGCGTGGTGTCCCACCGCAAGCAAGTTCCTCGACGGCGTCGTTGACGTCCTCGAGCGTGTACGTCCTGCCGGTGAGCGCGTCGAGGTCCAAGCGGCCTTGCCGGTAGAGGTCAGCGAGGATGGGGAAGTCGACGTGTGGGTCCGCGGACCCGTAGATGGATCCCGTCAGCTTCTTCTCGAGCAGGAGATGGTACGGGGAGATGCTGATCGTGTCCGCGAATCTGGGCACGCCGACGACGACGGCTCTGCCACCGGCATGGACGGCGTCGAGAAGGCGTGCCATGACTGTCGGGTCGCCGCTGGCTTCGACCGCGGCGTCGGCACCCCCCGCCGTGATCGACTGGACGGCACCGACCCAATCGGTGCTTTCCGGATCGACCGAATGCGTGGCGCCCAACTGGACCGCCAGATCGCGCCGGGACTTGACGGGTTCGACTGCGACGACGGTTCGTGCTCCGGCTGTGAGGGCGCCCTGCACGGCAGAGAGGCCAACCGCACCGCAGCCGACGACGACAACGGTCTCGCCCGCACGGATGCCTGCGGTGTGAACAGCCGCTCCGTAGCCGGTCGTGACTCCGCAGCCGAGGAGGCAGAGCTTCGCAGGAGGTAGGTCTGCAGGGACGGGGATGGCACATGCCTGTGGGACGACGACGGCTTCGGCGAGGCAGCCGAGCCCCATGTAGAGCCCGAGGGCCCTGTCGCCGCGCCGGAGGGCACCGCCCACGGGACTCGTCGAAAGCTCTTGGCAGAGCTGGGGTCTGCCCTCGAGGCAGCGCCGACAAACACCGCAGCGCGGTGTCCACGAAAGCACGACGAGCGCACCGACGGCGAGGCGAACCCCCTCACCGGTTGCCTCGACGATGCCGGCTCCCTCGTGGCCGAGCACGGCGGGGAAACGCAGTCCCTCACCCGTCTGCGCGACGTGGAGATCGCTCCGGCACACTCCCGCTGCCTGCATGCGAACACGCAACTCGCCCGGGCCCGGATCGGCGAGATCGACGGTCTCGACTTCGAGGTGAGCACCGGCTCTCTCGATGACGGCGGCGCGCACTCGCATCAGGGCTGGCCCTTCCAGGTGGGCGATACCGCGCGGAAGCGGAGGCGTCCCAAGTAGGCCTGCTCCCACCAGGCGAAGAAGTCGCCCGGATCGACCCCCGCCCGCATCCACGTGTAGTGCTCGTCGTGGATCTTCACACCGGTTGCGACGTCCGACACTGTGAAGGTCCCGCCCTCGTGAATCGCGATCTCCGAGGCTCCGAACGTCCAAGACCCCGCGTTCACATACGTTCGGCCCTCGACGTCGACGACTCCGGGGACATGTGTGTGGCCGCACACGACGGCCTCGTGGGGACCCTCTGTGAGCAGCTCGGCAACCGGCTCGAAGAAGGCGTGGTTGTCCCCCCACACGGCCCGGGACCAGTAGCGGACGAACTCCTCACACGCACCGGCGAGCTCGAAGTCGCGGCGGGCCCGGGCTGCGGCTGCCTTGCGGCGAAGATGCCGCGCGTACCGGTGGCCGAACCAGTGCACGAGCCTGTTCTGTACCGAGTAGTGCTCATGCAGGGGAACGCGGAACTCGAACCCGAAGAGCCGCTCGGCAAGATGATGCAGGCCGACCTGGATCGGATAGGAACGGCGTTCCGGGTGGCAGTAGCGGTCGAGGTGATGTCCGTGCCAGACGAGGACGTCACCCATGACGAGCTCGTCGCAGTGGTGAGCGGCGGGAAAGAACTTCCTGTACTCGACACGCCAGTCGTGGTTCCCGCGGATGAAGTAGACGGGCATGGCCTCGCTGAGACGCCGGATGCCCTCCGCCACCCCCGCGTGGGCATCCAAGATGCGGCGTGGGCTCCAGCCCTGCGGGATGTCGGCGACGTCTCCCATGAACACGACGACGCCGAAGCGGTCCGGGCAGCTGTCGAGGAGTTCAAGCAGCGTGTCGTCCTTGGATGCGAAGAGGTCGTTGCGGGCACCGTCCCCCAGGTGGAGGTCACCAATGAAACAGGCGGTTGTGTCCGCCCCGAGACGGATGGTCTCGGTCACGGCCGGAACCCAGCCGCTGTCGCCTTGAAGATCATCTCGCGCTGTATCTCGTTCGTCCCCTCACTGTATTCGAGGATCTTGCAGTCCCGGTAGAGACGACCGACGGTGGCGTCGGCCATGAAGCCCGCCGCTCCGTGCAGGTGCATGGCCCGTTCGGCGAGGAAAGTGGCGGTCTCGGAGGCCACGAGCTTGGCTATTGACGCTTCGGTGTCGAAGGAATGGCCTTGGGCCATCGCCGCAGCTGCCCCGTACACGAGAGACCGGGCCGCGACCGCCGAACTGCTCACGGCTCAGGACGTGGCGAGTTGCCTCGTCGACGGCAGCGCGGCCCAACCCCAGGGCGAGAGCACCGCCGAAGATGCGTCCCTGGGAGAGGACGGGCAGGCATTGGCGGAACCCGGCATGCTCCTCACCGACGAGACGGTCGGTGGGAACCGTGCAGCCGGAGAAGACGAGTTCGCCCAGCTCCGAAGCGCGCATGCCGAGCTTCTTCATCGGCAGACGTGTCAACCCCGGTGAGTCGCCGTCGACAGCAAGGACGGACAGTCCTTTGAGGGTTCCGGGTTCGCCCGCTGTGCGAGCGACGACGAGGATGACGTCGGCGAACGTACCGTTCGTGATGTAAAGCTTCGTCCCCTCCAGCACGTAGCTGTCACCATCACGCTTCGCACGCAGGTTCACCCTTGTCACGTCGGCACCCGAGTCGGGCTCGGCGTACGCCCAAGCTCCACACATCTCTCCGCTGAGCAACGCGGGCAGGAGACGACCTGCGAGGTCAGGGCCGGCAATAGCGGCGAGGGCTCCGGCTGCAAGAACCATGTGCACGTAGATGCCCAAGGCGACACCGGCGGATGCCCGGGCGAGGCCTTCGACAAGGATGCATCGCTCGACGGGACCACCGCCGCTGCCACCGATGCCCTCGTCGAAGCCGATCCCGAGCCAGCCGAGCTCGCCGAGGAGGGGGAATAGGTGACGGGGGAACTCCTCTGCTGCGTCCCAATCACGGACGCGGGGGGCGATCTCGGCAGCAGCGAATCGTTCGACTGCCGCCTGCAGCTCAGCCTGAGTTTCGGTGAGAGTGAACACGTGGACTCCTTGTCCTCAGGGTGCAAGTGTGGTGCGGGCCGGGCTGGGCGGCTCCCGGAACACGGCCGGGCCGTCCTCGAGCGGGACTGTGCGTCCCACTGACTGCGATGTGTCGATCCGTCCGGCGGCAATGAGTCCGATCACGGTCTCGATCTCGGCGAGCGTGGAGCCGAACGAGCCGTGCACGGAGATCTCGGTCCCTATGAAGCGGATGAGCGGAGGCAGGCGCGGGCGGTCGTGCCCTACACCCACGACGACCAGACGGCCCCCCGGTGAGAGGGCGGCCGAGCCCAACTCGACCGTCTCGGCACGGCCGACGAACTCGAGTACGAGGCTGCTGCCCCTTGCCAAAGATCGCAGTGCACGCTCAGAATCCTTCTGTGTCGTCGGGTCGAACACGTCGTCGGCACCTGCGGCCAAGGCTGCGTCCCGGGCAGCCGGGGAGGAGTCGACTCCCACGATGCGACCCGCCCCCGCCATGCGGGCAAGCAGGACAGCGTGCATGCCGAGGCCACCTGTGCCAACGACCACGACACTCTCACCGGCCCTGATCCGTCCGACGGAGACGAGGGCGTGATACGGCGTGGCGATGGCATCCGTGGCAATCGCGCCGACCTCGGCAGTTACGCTGTCGGGCAGGGCGACCAGGCAGCTGGCGGGGACGGGGACGAGCTCGGCGAAGCCGCCCTGACGGGTGAGGCCGAAACCCTCAGGTGATACGCAGCGGTTCTGGTGACCGGACAGGCACGCAGGACAGGCCCCGCAGACGACCTGGCCGTAGGAAACGACACGGTCCCCCACCGACCAGCCCTCGACACCGGACCCGAGCGCGACAATCCGCCCGCAGATCTCGTGGCCTGGGACCATGCCCGGCGGGACGCCGAGCTCACCGGCGACGATGTGGTGATCGGTACCACAGACACCTGCTGCGAGCACTGCGAGGAGCACCTCGCCCGCGGCAGGCACCGGATCGGCGAGCGACACCATCTCCAGTGTTCCGGGACCCTCATAGACCAGTGCGCGCATTCGTGCCTTCCGCCATCCACACGACAGGTGCTGACTATACTAATGATCCAGTCAGTCATAGTCGCCGGCGTTCCACGCTCTGAGTGCCCACCGGGAGGAGACCTTGCCGGAAACCCTTGCTGCCGTGATCGAGGCGATGGCACACGAACGCGGTGTCCGACCGGCACTGCGCTTCGAGGGAGCCGACATCAGCTTCGCCGACCTCCATGCAAACGCGTCTCGTGTCGCGAACGGCCTGCGCCTCCTCGGCCTGGGCAAGGGCGACCGCTTCGCGATCCTCGAGCTGAACACACCGCCTGTTCTCGAACTCGTCCTCGGTGCAGCCTTGCTCGGCGCCGTTCCGGTCCTGCTGAACTGGAGACTCGCACCCGTAGAGATGGACTTCATCCTCACCGACGCCGGAGTCGAACATCTGTTCTGGGGATCAGCCTTCGCTCCGGTCGTGGATGCACTGGATGGGGCGGGGCTCACGCACAAGCTCGGCTTGGATGGGGACTACCGATCCTGGCGCGACGCCGAGGCACCCGACTTCACATCACCTGACCCCATCGTGCCCGACGACGTTCTCGTTCAGCTCTACACGTCGGGCACGACCGGCCTCCCCAAGGGGGTCCAGACGACGCATCGGAACATGCTCACTTTCTTGAGAGGCCCACTCACAGCTCTGCCCGGCATCGACATCGACTCACGCCACCAGGTATGCGCGCCCATGTTCCACATAGCCGGGCTCGGCTACTCGTTCTGCGGCCTCGTGACGGGCGGGACGAGCATCCTGCACAGCGTGTTCGACCCGAGTGCCGTCGCGGACGCCATCGCTACCGAGGGCGTCACGCACACGGTCCTCGTGCCGGCAATGCAGCAGGCGATCCTTGCGCTCCCGGACCTCGCCGATCGTGACTTCTCGTCGCTCACGGTGGTGGGCTACGGGGCCTCACCCATGTCTCCCGACCTTCTCACCAGGTCCATGCAGACCTTCGGCTGCGACTTCGTACAGTTCTACGGCCTCACCGAGACGACGGCCACCGGCACCGTCCTCGGCACCGAAGACCACCGGCGAGGTGCAGATCCGGACGCAACCGAGTCGGACCGCACTCGCCTCGCCGCAGCCGGTCGTGCCGCCCCAGGCGCCGAGGTCAGGATCGTCGCCGCAGACAGCTCGCTCTGTGGTCCCGACGAACCGGGCGAGGTCTGCATTCGCGGAGAGGCCGTCACGCCCGGCTACTGGAACAGGCCCGAGGCGAACACCGAGGCCTTCGACGACGAAGGCTGGTTCCACACAGGCGACGTCGCACGCATGGACGCAGACGGATACGTGTA
>QWHP01000215.1 GCA_021404985.1 Actinobacteria bacterium ATB1 | reverse complement strand
GAGATGGTGTGGTAGCGGCCTTGGCGGGCCAGTGCGGCGTCGGCTTCGGGGGTGCCGCCGCGGAGCTTCTCACCGAGGATGTAGCTGCCCTCGGCCCGCTGGAGGTGGCGGCGGTTCTCCGCTGACGCGAACCCCCGATCCGCGACCCACACGACGCGGCCCAGCCGCCAGGCGTGAAGGTCGTCTTTGACTTGGCGGATGAGTGCGGAGTCGTTGGTGTTGCCGGGCCAGGACCACACCTGGATCGGGATCCCGCTCCGGGTGACGGCCATCCCCACGATGATCTGGGGTAGATCCGGCCGATGGTCCTTGGAGTGGCCGTGGGTGCGAAACCCGACCGTCTCTCCCTCGGCGGGATCGTCGGCCTGTTCGATCTCGAAGTAGGTGGAGGTGGTGTCGAAGAACAACAGGTCCACCTCGGGGTTCAACAGGTCCACCGTGGCCCAGAAGACGGCCTCAGCCAACGGCTCCTCGACCTCCAACAGCCAGTCCATGGCCCAGTAGCACGCGTCGGCATCGACGTCGTCGAGCCCGTCGATGCGGACCCGGTCGCGTACCCAGCTGGTGGCGGCCACCTTGGAGGACGGATCGATCGCTCGGTTCGCCACGAGCGCGAACAGCACCCGCTCCACCTCGCCGGCCCGCTTGGACCCCGAGATGAGCTTGCGCAACGTCTTGTCGATCCCCAACCGCCGCCAGAGCGCATCGAGGACGTACGCGGCGCCCATCGGCCGGGACTCACTGAACTCCAGATCCCCACCCACACCAGCTGACAGGGCCTGCTCGGGCGGAAGGGCCCGCTATAGCGACGAGATCAGCCGGGCGATGGCATCCCGGTCGAGCTCGTCCTCGCGGCCGAAGTTGTAGATGACCTGCACCCGGGACTGACCGGCTTCGGCGTCCCAGTCGTTGTGGGCCAGCTGCAGGTATCGGACCTCGCTGCCGTCCTTGCGTCGCCGTTTCGTCGTTCGCAGATACATGTATCCAGCACGATAGCCGGCACATCAATGTCAGACGAGCATTCGCTAACGAAGCGTGTATCTAGGCGTTTCGGGCTCTCAGACCACCCCGCAACCCTGTGACCAGCACATTCGCGTTCGCGTGTGCCCCAGAATCCGCCTTCAGCTACGGAACGCCGGCCTCGCAGCCGTCCCTGACGGGGATCTTCCCTCGCCCACACCCGAGACAGTCCGCCAGACCGTGGAACGGATCCGTCGGTGAGAGCGGTGGATTCCAGCGTGATGGTCGCGGCCTTCGCGACGTGGCACACGCTTCATGACAAGGCTCGCCGTGCCTTGGACCGAGTCCCGCCACGATAGGCCACTCGCTCGTCGAGGCATACAGCTCCTCACCTACGAACGCCTTGGTTGTGACTTCCGTCTGTTCGCCTGACTGTTCGGCTACTCGGACGTCTTCTTCGCCACGAGGATCGCGACGTCGTCCTCGAGGCGGCCGCAGTGTGCGATGGCACGGCTGTACAGCGCCTCCGCCACCTCGGCCGCGCTGTGCTCGGCAATCCCCTCGAGCGTGCGCAGGAGGGGGGCCACGCCGAGCTGGTCGCCACCGGAACGGCGCGCCTCGACGAGTCCGTCGGTGTACCACACGATCACATCCCCGGGCGCGAGGCGGAGACGGTCCACGTGCAGGTCGGCCTGGACGAGGATCCCGAGCGCACGACCGGGTGTCCCGAGCGTCCGGCCTGCCTGACCCCTACGCCACACGAGCGGACGGGGATGCCCTGCGTTCGCCCACCGGAGAAGCGATGTCCTGGGGTCGTACACGCCCAGGAGCAGCGTGATGAAGCCCTCGGGATCGGTCTGATCGCACACGGCCTGGTTCAACTCGGCCACGATCGGACCCGGATGTGTGTCCTTGTGGACGAGGCCGCGTGCCATGTGGCGAACCAGCGCGGTCTGTGCCGCGGCCTCTGGCCCCTTGCCCGAGACGTCCCCGAGCATCAGGGTCCAGCGTCCGTCGCTCATGGCGAACACGTCGTAGAAGTCGCCACCCACGGAGCCGGCGGGGCCGGCCGGACGGTAGATCGCAGCGAGGTCGAGTCCCGGGATGTCCGGGACGGGTCCGGGAAGCAGGGCCTCCTGGAGCGTCGTCGCGATCAGGTGTTCCTGTTGGAAGAGGCGTGCGTTCTCGATCGCCAGGGCTGCCTCGGCGGCGAACACCTCGGCGAGGTCGAGGTCGTGTGCGGTGAAGCCCCCAGGCTTGTTGAAGGCGATCAGCACTGCGAGTGTCGTCCCGCGCACCCGCATCGGCACTGCCGCGCCGTTCTTTGCGCCGAGGCCCCGGAAGAACGACTTGTAGATCGAGAGCTCGGGGTCCCCCTCGAGATCGTCGCTCGCAAACGTCTCGCCTTGGAATATCACCCGCCACGCAGGCGTACCGGGCTGGATGCGAAGGGGCTCGAGCTCCAGAGTCTCCTCGTCGAGCCCGTACGCGGGGAGCATCGGACGCACCATCCGTGCGTTCGGGTCGCGGTCCGGCGTCTGGTCGAGGCGCATGATCAGACAACCACCCGCGCCGAGGAGCAACCCGATGTCCGTGGCGAGCACGCTGTAGAGGTTCTCGGTCGCCTCGGCTGCCGAGACCCGTCTCGACAGGTAGACGAGCCCCTCGAGCATCTCGATGCGCTCCGCCGCCTCCACCTGACCCGCACCGTCGGACGCTGTCAGGAGGATCACCTCGACACCGCCGTCTGAAGCGAGAAGAGGAGTCGCCGCCCACTCCCACTCCAGGCTCTGGGCCGTGGCAGAAGCCCCGATCGTGACACCGAACGCGTCCAAGCCGAAGACTCGGACCGCCCCCGTCCCGGCCGACGCATGGTCGAGCATGTCCCTCAGGGCGGTTGCGCCTGGATAGGAGTCGCGCAACGAGACGCCAGTGACCGGGGCTCTCACGAGTGCCTCGAAGGCGGGAGAAGCCTGCAAGACCACACCGTCCTGCGCCGATATGGCCGCCATCGGTACGACGGCCGCCTGCACGAGCCGCTCGATCGACTTGGGGAGATCAGGTTGCAAGCTCATCGACCCCGCTCTCCCGGGACCCGTCGATCGAGGCGACGAGCCCGTCGAGGATGTCGTGCTCCGACACGAGGACCGAGCCGAAGCCGAACACGTCGAGGATCGTCGCCAGCACGACTGCGCCGCCGACGATCACGTCGGCCCGCTCCGGCTCGATGATCAGGCTACGCCGCGTCACGAGAGGAGTTGACGCAAGCCGGTCGAGCATCGCAGCGAGCTCCTCGCGGGAGATGCTGCTGTGATGGGTGGCGGACGGGTCATAACTCCGGAGACCCACGTTCATGGCGGCGAGGGTGCTGACGGTCCCCGCCAGACCGACCAGGGTGTTCGCGCGCTCGTCGGGCAGCACCCGAACGGCCTCGGTGAGCAGGTCCTCGACCATGCGCCGCGCATCATTCAGTTCCGCGGGGGCAGGTGGGTCGGAGTGCAGATGCCGCTCCGACACACGGACACAGCCCATGTCGAGAGAGGTGGCACCCTCTGGATCGGTCGAGCCGAAGATCAGCTCCGTGGACCCTCCCCCGATGTCGACGACGAGGAAAGGGGCTCCCTCCCGGCCGAGTCCGGCCGTGGCTCCGGCGAAGGAGAGTGCCGCCTCTTCGAGACCGCTGATGACCTCAGGCACGACGCCGAGGACCTCCGAGGCTGGACCGACGAACTCGGAGGCGTTCCCCGCATCCCGAACAGCACTCGTCGCAGCTGCACGCACGGCAGACACGCCGTTCGCCTCGAGACGCGCCGCGTACTCGACCAGGACGGCAAGCGTCCTGTCGATCGCCTCCCGGTCGAGGTTGCCGTTCGCGTCCACGCCCTTCCCGAGGCGCGTGATGCGCATGTGACGTTCGACCTCGGCCCCGGTGTCGTCGACCACGAGGAGTCGCACAGAGTTCGTTCCTATGTCGACCGCGGCTCTGCTCATGCCCGTTCCTCCCCGCCGGTCCGGGGCCCGACGCATGGCGCCGCGCAGTCGAGCTCTCCGATGAGTCCCGCCGCTTCGGCCCCGGCCGGATCAGCTCCGCCGGCACGGAAGTACGCGAAGCGCGCATGGAGGCACTTGATGCCGCCATGTGCCCCGCCGACTCCGCCACGGGGCGCATGGGTGACGTCCGCACGACCAGTGAGATGGCGTGCGCGTTCCTCGGCGTACGCCGCGTCCGCGCCGGACACGTCCAGGCGAGCCTGCATCTCGGCCATGATCCCGGACGACTCCAGCTTGGCCAGGCGCCGCACGGCGAGCGGGCAGACGAGCCAGTAGAGGGTCGGAAAGGGCGTTCCGTCGTCGAGCAGCGGCGGAACCCGGATCACGACAGGTAGACCGAGGTGACAACGTGAGACGACCGTCGAGGGAGCGCGCGACGGGCGCCCGAGCATCGCCTCGATCGCCACGTCGTCGCCGACCGCGGGCACAGACTGCTCGGTGCCTTGCATGCAAGCAGTGTATTGGACCGTCAATGCTCGGGATGATCTCACCCTCCCCCGGCCTCCTGGGAGCATGGAGCCGGACTTGCCATCTTCATCATCGAAGCGCAGGCCATTTGTGGTTGGGGGCTCCCTACCCTTTGCTGCCTGTTTGAATGTGCTGGTCACGAGCTCGTTGCGAGAGGCAGCTACCCCCCAAACCCCGAACGGTGGCTGGCCTTGGCGGCCTTCGGCCGTTTCACACCGGCCACCTAGGCTTCGGCGGGAGAAACAGATCGGAGAAGGTGGATGCGGCTCGGGTTGAACTTCGGCTACATGGCAGCGGAGGCGAAGAGGAACCTGCCCCTGGTGCAGGAAGCCGACCGCCTCGGATTCCACTCCGTCTGGACGGCAGAGGCGTACGGCGCGGATGCAGTCACCGTGGCGACCTGGCTCGGCGCCCAGACCGAGCAGATCAACGTCGGGACGGCGATCATGCAGATGCCGGCACGCACGCCTGCCATGACTGCCATGACCGCATCCACGATCGACCTCTTGACCGGAGGTCGGTTCCTCATGGGCCTGGGACTGTCCGGTCCCCAGGTGGTCGAGGGTTGGCACGGCCAACCGTACGGGAAGCCCCTCGAGAAGACGCGGGAGTACGTCGAGATCGTTCGCACGATCCTGCGACGCGAGGAGACCCTCGAGCACCACGGAACCCACTACGACATCCCCTACCGGGGTGACGACGCGACCGGTCTCGGCAAGCCCCTGAAGCTCATCCTTCACCCGGTGCGCAACGAGATCCCGGTCTACCTCGCATCGCTGGGACCCAAGAACGTCGCGTTGACGGCCGAGATCGCCGACGGCTGGCTTCCCGTCTTCTACAGCCCCTACAAGACAGACGTGTTCGCACAGCCGATCAGGGAGGGTTTCGCCCGCGCCGAGAAGGCATCGGGCAAGCCCAAGTCCCTCGGAGACTTCGACATCGCCCCGACCGTGCCCGTCGTCCTCATGGACGACGTCGAGGTCGCCCGCAACGTCGTCAAACCGATGATGGCGCTCTACATCGGCGGTATGGGCGCGAAGGGACGCAACTTCTACAACGACCTCGCATGCCGC
>QWHP01000214.1 GCA_021404985.1 Actinobacteria bacterium ATB1 | reverse complement strand
GCCGACCGCGACGCGCAGATCTACGCGCAGCGTGAGCAGGCCTACCAACAGCAGGTCGCCTCGCAGGCTCCGGCGGACGAGGCCGCTGCCCCTGCGGCTGTGGCAGCCACGAGCATGACGGACGAGCTCACCAAGCTCGCCGACATGAAGGCCCAAGGGCTCCTCACCGAGGAGGAGTTCGCCGCCGCCAAGGCCCGTCTCCTCGGGGGCTGATACCCCGGACGGCCCCGAAGGACTCCAATGAGCACGGAGACACTGGAGGAGCGTGCCTCCGAGGGTCGAGCTGCTCGCAAGGAGGTGGCGCGATCCAGCCACGGCGACTGGGCGCCGCCTCCCGATCGACATGACCCCGTCACGCTCCTCGAAGAGCAGAACCGATCCAGGTTGCCGTTCCTCGTCCCCATCAGGCACGCGCGGATGCGCGTGTCGCCGTTCACCTTCTATCGGGGTACGGCACGGATCATGGCTGCCGATCTCGCCGCGACCCCCACGAGTGGCCTGACCGTCCAGCTCGGGGGCGACGCGCACTGCTCGAACTTCGGTGCGTACGCGTCGCCGGAGCGCCAACTCGTCTTCGACGCGAACGACTTCGACGAGACGTTGCGCGGGCCCTGGGAGTGGGACCTCAAGCGCCTCGCCGTCAGCTTCACCGTCGCCGGGCAGAGCCTTGGGTTCACCGGTGAAGCCACGCGAGTTGCAACTGCACGCTGTGTGGAGTCCTACAGGCTTGCGATGGCGTCCTTCGCGTCGATGGGGTTTCTCGATCTCTGGTACGACTACATGTCGGTCGATCGACTGAGTGAGGTCGGGGGCCTCGAGCTCCAGGCGGTCGCCGGGAGGATCGACAGGTTCGTGCGGCGCGCTCGCTCCAAGACCAGTTTGCAGGCGCTGAGGAAACTCACGGTCGAGGAAGGTGGCAGATACCGGATACGCAGCGACCCACCGGTCCTCTTCCCGCTCTCGGAGCTGCCCGAGGAGTTCGATCCCCGAGGACTCGAGGGGGTCGTCCGCGACGCCTTGGAGAGGTACGAGGAGACACTGGCTCACGACAGGCGATGGCTGTTGGGGAGGTACTCCGTCGTCGATGTCGGTCTCAAGGTGGTTGGTGTCGGGAGCGTCGGCACACGATGCCTCATCGTGCTCTTCCAGGGTCGTGACAGCCAGGACCCGCTCTTCCTGCAGGCTAAGGAGGCGACTGCATCTGTCCTCGAGGAGTTCCTCGAGCCGAGCCCTTACGACAACCACGGCCGTCGCGTCGTCGAGGGCCAGCGGATGATCCAAGCGGAGTCCGACGTCTTCCTCGGCTGGACACGCGGTCGGGAAGGCCGTGACTTCTACGTGCGCCAGCTACGCGACTGGAAGGGCTCGGTGGAGATTGAGAAGGCGACACCCGAGCAGCTCGAGTTCTACGCCCGACTTTGTGGCTACACGCTCGCTCGGGGCCACGCCCGCTCCGGGGACGCTGTCGCGATCCAGGCCTACGCGGGCAAGAGCGACACGTTCGACAGGGCCGTCGTGGCCTTCGCCGAGAAGTACGCGAGGCAGAACCTCGAAGACTACGAAGCGTTCTGTCAGGCGATAGCGGACGGGCGGCTCGAGGTAGCGGACGCACAGTGACCCGTCAGGGGCACGATGCCGTCGCCCAGGCGGGCCGAGCCGGCGGGGCCCGTCTCCTGCGGGCGAGTCAGGCCTTCATGGTCGGTGCCACGTTCTTCGCGATCGGGTCGGCACCCGGCTTCTCGTCTCTCGTCGCCCCTACCGCCGTAGGGGCGATCTTCTTCGCTGGCTCGATCTTCTTCACCACGGGTGGTGCACTCACGTTCGCCGACGCCGAGGCCCATCGACGTGCGGGTGGATCCGGTGGGCGCGCCAAGCCGGACGCGAACTGGTATTCGGCCGCGGTCCAGCTCGTTGGAACGATCCTCTTCAACTTCAATACCTTTCGTGCCCTGACCCTGACCTTCGGCAGGGACGTTTCGGATCTGATCGTCTGGCGTCCCAATCTGCTCGGCTCGATCTGCTTCCTCGTTGCGAGCGAACTCGCCATCGTCGCAGTTTCCCGGCGGTGGGTCTGTTTGCGTTGGGCGGATCTCGACTGCAGGTCGGCACTCGTCAACATGCTCGGCTCGATCTTCTTCATGGCCTCCGCCGCCGGCTCTTACGTGGTTCCCTCGACCGGTGACCCGGCCAACGCTGCCTTGGCGAACGGCGGCACCTTCCTCGGCGCGCTCTGCTTCCTCGCAGGAGGCTGGTGGAGTGCCGGCGTTGTGGGAGGGCGCGGGGTGTCGCCCGATGCTCAGTGAGCGAAGTGCCTCTTGCCATGTGCCTCGGGGATCGAACCATGCCTCTCCAGGTAGTCCACCGTGGTCCGGAGGTCGTCGACGAGGCTGTCGGCCATGTCGAGCGTCATCCCGATCCGGGCGACGATCCGCAGGACGTGGACGTCGGTTGCGTTGTCCGGCATCGGGTAGGCAGGGACCTGCCAGCCGTGGTAGCGCAATCGTGCGGACACGTCGTACACGGTGTAGCTGCCCGAGTCCTTCAGCCTGAATGCGATCACCGGTATGTCCGTGCCGTCGCTGATCACGTCGAACGGTCCGATGTCGCCGATCTCGGCAGCGATCTTCCGTGCGCCCGTCTGTAGAGCGTGCATGATCGCCTCGTAGCCCGAACGTCCGAGGCGCGCGAAGTTGTAGTACTGGCCGACGATCTGGTTGCCGGGACGTGAGAAGTTGAGGGTGAACGTAGGCATGTCCCCACCGAGGTAGCTCACGTGGAAGACGAGATCCTCGGGCAATCTGTCCCGCGACCGCCACGCCGCCCAGCCGATCCCGGGGTAGACGAGTCCGTACTTGTGGCCGCTGACGTTGATAGAGACCACGTTGGGGAGTGTGAAGTCCCACTCCAGATCGGGATGGACGAATGGAGCGACGAAGCCTCCACTGGCCGCGTCGACATGAAGGGGGACGTCCCGTCCAGTTTTCTCGTTGCTCGCGACGAGGGCGTCATGGATCTCCCTGATCGGCTCGAACTCGCCCGTGTAGGTCGTCCCGAGGATCGCGACCGCCCCGATCGTGTTCTCGTCGCAGGCGGCGACGACGTCCTCGGGGGTCACGGTGAAGCGGTTCTCGGTGACCGGGACGTAGCGGGGTTCGACCTCCCAGTAGCGACAGAACTTTTCCCAGACGACCTGGACGTTGGTTCCGAGCACCAGGTTCGGCCGGTCGGTCGGCTTGCCCGCCTTCTCACGCTTGGCGCGCCAGACCCATTTCATCGCCATACCACAGAGCATCACGGCCTCGCTCGACCCGATCGCCGACGTTCCCACCCCCGGCTCCGGAGCGTGGAAGAGGTTCGTGACGATGTCGATGCAGCGCCGCTCGATCTCTGCCGTCTGCGGGTACTCGTCCTTGTCGATCATGTTCTTGTCGAAGGACATGGCCATGAGGGCGTCGGCTTCGGGTTCCATGAACGTGGTGACGAAGGTCGCCAGGTTGAGCAGGGCGTTGCCGTCGAGGGCGAGGTCGTGACCGATGAGCCGGCTGGCGTCTCGTGGCGACATCCCCTCGTCGGGCAGCTCCGACTTGGGCAGGTCGATCGCCTGGCCGGGCAGGTCGGGTGGAAGCGGTAGTGACGTAGGGTTCGTGTGTCCCTCTGTGCTGTCGTTCATGGCCCTCCTGGGCTTGGGCGCCTTCCTCGCCAGACACGCTAGGCGCGGAGCCCCCTCCTGTGTGGGCAGGATCACCGACGCCTGGCGTCGGCGATCCTGCCCGGATGCGCCGGAATCGCAAACTGGGCAGTCGTGCCGACGCCCACCGTCGGTGGAACTGCCACATGATCTGTGGGTGCGCGGGGTGTCAGCCGGATCGCTGCCCGGCAGGGGCGGTGGCCAACGGCAGGAGGACCTCGAGGAGGACGCGGCGCCCGAAACCGGGATCGGGGGAGCGGCCCTCCGTGAGGGGACGGGCGCACATCATCGCCGGGACGATGTCGAGCAGGAGGTCGATGTCGCGGCCGGGTGGGATCTCGCCCCGCCGGCGGGCGCGTTCGAGGATCTCGCGCATCGCCGCCTTGCGCGGCTCGGCCACCTGGGATCTGAAGACCTCCGCGAGCTCGGGGTCACGGCTCGCCGCCGTCACGAGCGCCGCGAGCACAGCCGAGAGCTCGCTGTCGTGCCCACCCGTCTCGGCCGATTGGGCGACCGCCTCGAGATCGCCACGCAACGAGCCGGTGTCGGGAACCACGGCGACAGTTCCTTTGGCCGCGTTCACGGCATCGACGACCAGTTCGGCCTTCGATCCCCAGTGCCGGTAGACGGTGGCTTTGCCCGCCTGCGCTCGTGCAGCCACCTCGTCGATCGTGAGCTTGTCATATCCGGTGTCGGCGAGCACTTCGAGAGCAGCACCGAGTATCCGAGACGCGCGCTCGGGGTCCGGTGGCCTGCCGGGGTGCTTGCGCGTCGTGGCCGTCGGGCCGGAGGAGCCCGGGGTGGTTCTCGTCATGTCCTCCGATATTATCGAAACGAGACGGTATCGTTCAGCTATTGTGTCAGAGGCGCCCGGGTCCGCGCCGCCGCGAGATCCCGATGTCCGCGAGGAGGTTCCTGTACGGGATGAGCGAGCACATCATCGAAGTCGACGGCGTGCACAAGTCCTTCGGCTCCACCAAGGCCCTCGACGGCGTCGACCTCTTCGCCGATGACGGCAAGGTTCTCGGTCTTCTGGGACCGAACGGTGCGGGGAAGACCACGATCGTCAAGATCCTCACGACATTGTTGCGACCCGACAAGGGGTCGGCGCGTGTTGCGGGACTCGACGTCGTGCATGAAGCGACGGCCTTGCGATCCCACATAGGCCTGGCGGGACAGTACGCGGCGGTGGACGAGCTCCTCACCGGACGCGAGAACCTCGAGTTGGTGGGGACGCTCTATCACCTCGAACGGGAGGAGCGGCGCCGCCGGGCCGAGAACGTCCTCGAGCGCATGGGTCTCACCGACGCGGCAGACCGGCCCGTCAAGGGATACTCCGGAGGCATGCGTCGCCGCCTGGACCTCGGCGCGAGTCTCGTCGCCCGACCCCCCGTCCTGCTCCTCGACGAGCCCACGACCGGCCTGGATCCCCGCACGCGCATCGACCTCTGGGACTTCATCAAGGATCTCGTGGCAGACGGCACCACCGTCCTCCTGACGACGCAGTACCTGGAGGAGGCCGACGTCCTCGCCGACCGGATCGTGGTGATCGACCACGGACACGTCATCGCGGAGGGGACCACCGACGAGCTGAAGAACCGCATGGGCGGGGACGTCCTCGACGTCCGTGTGTGTGACATCGCCGATCTCGACAAGGCACGCTCCCTCGTCGAAGACCTGGGGCAGGGATCCGCCCAGGTCGAGCACTCGGACAGACGCCTGATGTTGCCCGTCCAAGGTGGAGCATCGACACTCGTCGCGGCGGCGCGCCGCCTCGACGATGCCGGCATAGTGCTCGAAGACCTCGGGATCCGCCGCCCCTCCCTCGACGACGTGTTCCTCTCCCTCACCGGCCACCGGGCCGAGGACGCC
>QWHP01000213.1 GCA_021404985.1 Actinobacteria bacterium ATB1 | reverse complement strand
CCTTCATCTTCGGCGACGCCGGTGGCGCATGGGTGCTCACAAACCAGCCCGTCGAGAGCAGCCAGCCGGTCTTCGAACTGCACGAGACCGAGATGGCGACGCTGTCAGAGTTCGACGGCGACCCGACCGAGGTGATCATCCAACCGATCACGGGCTGGAAGGAGCCCTTCGACCTCTTCCACTACGACGATCGGGTGGACGAGCGCATGGCGGGGCTCTCCGACGACGACCGGCCCGAATACAGGTGGCTCCACAACACGAAGCTCGCCCGGAAGCTCGCGACCTTCGGCATGCGTGAGGGCTTCGACCGGGTTCGGAAGAACTCCCAGGTCGACCACGGCGTAGTCGTCCCGCACCAAGGGACAAAGCCGGTGCTCAAGGCGACCGCGGAGGAGATGCCCGACGGTTGGACGATCATCGACAACCTGGCACACCGTGGAAACCTGTCCACCGCATGCGTCCCGGTTGCGATGTACGAACACCTCGACGAGGTCGCTGCCGCTCCCGAGGTCGTGTGCACGACTGTGGGTGTCGGCTTCACCTACGCGGCGGCACGCCTCACCCCGTACGGGAACTGACAGACAGGTGGCCGAGCACCGGCTCCCGAGCCGGCCGACCGCCGGATCGCTGAGCCTCGTACCCTTGATCGAGCTCGTCAGCCGGGCCGCCCACGACAAGGACGGCGCGGTTCTCCTCAGGGCCGACGACTGGGGGGCGTCCTACGACTTGGACGAGCTCTCCGCGGACAAGGACCAGGGCTTCCCGCTCCTTCGCAGACTCGGCGACCTGCTGGGCCGGCTCGATCCAACTCGGGTTCGGATGCGCATCGACACCCGCTGCCTCGGACCGGCTTTCGCCCTCGCATGTGCGGTGCCCGTGGACGCCGCTCCCGACGCCCGGCTAGGGTCGTCGGAGATCCGCTACGGAATACCTCCCCTGCTGGGAATCGCCGGACGACTACCCGCACGCCTCCCGGGCGAGCTTGCCGTCAACGTCCTGTTCCACGGCTCCGTCCTCACTGGAGAGGCCTGGTCGAAGCTCGATGGCGCGGGTGATGGGTCGGTGCCGGACGACTTCCGCCCTCGCCCGATCGCCAGCGCCCTCCCTCCTCCGACAGCCGACGTCCACTCTGAGCTCCTGGGGTGCCCTGCCGAGGATCTCGCCGAGGTGGAGTTGAAGATCCTCAGCCGGACACTGGACGATTCCCGCCACCGCTGCCTGCGTGAGCGCCTCCACGAGCTCATGGCGCGAGACCTCTTCTCCACGAGAGTCTCGGGCAAGTACGCCGTGTACGGGAACGGGCACATGGGCGCCACGATCACCGCTGCACTCGCCTCCTCGGGTATCGACGTGGTCATGGTCGGGCGGGATTCCGCCAAGCTCGACGCCGCCCTCGAGGAGATCCGAAGGGCGCTCGCACGCCTCTCGCGGCGCGGACCCCTCTGCTGCGACCCCGAGTCGGCCTTCGCCCATGTGACCGCGACGACAACCTCGCCGGCAGACGTCTCGGGAGTCATCGAGGCTGTCGCCGAGGAGGCCGGGATCAAGCGAGCAGTCCTCGACCGAGCGAGATCGGCTTCTCCGGACGCTTGGCTCGCGACGACCTCGTCCTCGATCGTCCTCGATGATCTCGGTGGGGATGTCGGCCTGCTGCACTTCGCCTATCCGGCCGAGACGGGGCCTGTCGTCGAGGTCTCCTACCCGACGTCCCTGACGTCCGAGGCGCTGTCGGGGATGCGCAGCCTGACGTCGGCCATGGGAAAGTCGGCCGTCGAGGTGCGATCCGTACCCGGGTACGTCGTCTCCCGAATCCTGTTTGCCTACTTGCTCGAGGCCGTGGACCTCGTCGAGGCCGGCGCCTCTCCCGAGGACGTCGACACGGCCGCCCGGCGCGCTGGCTACATGTTCGGGCCACTGTCGATGCTCGATGCTGCCGGCATCGACCTCGCTCGTCACGTCGCGCGGGACGTACTGGAACCCGAATACGGCTCCCGTTTCCGTTCCCCACCTCTCCTCGACCGCATGGTCGAAACCGGAGACCTGGGACGGGGGACAGGATGTGGGTTCTTCGTCTACGACTCCGCAGGCGTGGAACCCAACCCGGCTCTCAGCGCGTCGCCGGCCGTCGGAGCGACACCTGACATCGAAACCCGCCTCCAACTCTCGGTAGTGGCCGAATCGGTTCGCCTGGCCAACGAATGCGTCGCCTCTCCTGCCGGCATCGACCTCCTGGCCGTCGGCTGCCTTCGCTACCCACTGGGAGCCTGCGGCCCTCTCGCCCAGCTCCGGGATGCAAGCCCGGCGACACTCGCGATCTGGAACGGCATGTCCGACTCGGAACGACTTTCGCTACCACCGAACCTGGAGGAGACGGCGTGACACCGATAGGCGACCGCCTGTTCGGCGCGACGTTCGACGAGACCCACGTGGGGACCAAGTACCAGACTCCCGGACGCACGATCACCGAAGCAGACGTCGTCAACTTCGCCATGCTCTCGGGGGACTGGTATCCGCTCCACACCGACGTCGAGTACGCGCGCAAGTCCATGTTCGGCCAGCGGATCGCCCACGGGCTGCTCACCCTCTCGGTCGTGAGCGGCATGTGTCCTCTGGTACCGGGCGAGCTCGAAGCCTTCTACGGAATCGACAACCTGCGATTCCGCGGGCCGGTGTTCTTCGGTGACACGGTCAGCGCCACATTCGAGATATCGGAGAAGAACGCCAAGAACCCCACCATGGGGACCATCAGGGTTGGCTTCACCGTCGTCAACCAGCGGGACGAGATCGTAGTCCAGGGCGACTGGCTCTTCGCCCAGCGTCGATCGGAGGAACCTGGATCGGAGGGGTCGAACCACCCGGGTGAGCATCCATGAACGCAGCTTTCGACGAGTCCCCCACCCAGGCGCCTCCGTCGCCGACGAAGACCCAGGCGAAGGAACGCGACCGCTTCTTCACCACGATGCGGGCGGGCGCTGTCTTCGCGCTCATGGTCGTCCACTGGGGTTGGGCCGTCATCATCGACAACCTGTCTGGCACGGGGATGGACACCGCGTACGGCTGGCACTTCATGGCGTGGGCGACGTGGCTCTTCGCCTGGATACCCCCCGTCTGGCTGGGCATGTTCGGTGCCCTGAACCGCAACGCCGCGCAGGGCTCCCTTCGCTCCTTCTACAGGAAGCGCTACACACGGTTGCTCGTCCCCTATTACGTCTTCGCCGCGGTCATGGTGTCGGCGCAACTCATCCTCTGGGGAACAGGAGTTGGCCAGTGCGGAGGGAACGGTCCGAGCGACAACGGCTGGTTCTCGATGAACCCGCTGAAGGCCCTCACGTGGCTGGTCCCGTTCCCGCACTTCGACTGCTTCGGGATGACCATGGCGCCACTGTGGTTCCTCTCCGCGTTCCTGATCCTCACGGCGGTGTTCCCCTTCTTCGCGCGGATCTACGAGAACGACCGCTACCGAATCCCCTTCCTCGTGCTCCTCGCCGGAAGCCCCTTGTTCTTCGACGCCGTGAACTACGTCACCGGTCACACGACCGATCCCCTCCCCCCCGTTTACATCCTCCAGGTCCTGGCTGTCTGGGGCCTGTTCGGATACGGCGGCTTCTTCTATGCCGACCGCTACCAGGACAGGCCGAGCGTGAGACGATGGTTCCCTTGGGCGTTCGTCGGCTTCAGCTTGTTCACAGCCGTTCTGGCCGCCGGGCCATACCCGGATGCGTACTGGTCGTCGACGCACGGCAACCAGTTCCCTCCGACCATGGCCTACGTGACGGCAGGTCTCGCAGCAGCGTCCCTCCTCCTCTGGGCGAGAGACGCAATAGTCCGCTTGAGCCTCGTGCGTGGGGTCAGGGGCTTCGTGGACTGGCTCGAGCGATACAACTACACGATCTACCTCTGGCACATGGTGCCACTCCTCGTGACCGTCTGGGTGGTGACCTGGTTGGGGCTCCAGCCGACGATCGACTCGTGGCCGATCGTCCTCCAGCGGGTCTTGTGGTTCCTGGTCCCGTGGCCGGTCCTCGTCCTGTTGGTGAAGATCTTCGCGCCCGCCGAGAGATGGGGCTTCCCCCCGAAGTGGTGGGTTCGGCGACGCGAAGCCAGGCGGACAACGTCTGTGACCGTGCCCACGGGTGAGGGCGAGGTGAGGACCTCACCGGCATCCTCGTCGGGCTGAGGGACTCCTCGCACCGACATCCCCTCCGCGCCACCCTCGCGTCAGCGATCTGCGACAGCAGACAGGAAGGCTCGCGTTCTGGCCTCGACAGGGGTGTCCAGCACGACTTCAGGTCGGCCTTCCTCCACGACGACGCCCTCGTCCATGAAGACGATGCGGTCCGCAACCCTTCGGGCGAAGCCCATCTCGTGCGTCACGACCATCATCGTCATGCCGTCGCGTGCGAGTCCTCGCATGACGTCGAGAACCTCCCCGACCAGTTCGGGGTCGAGCGCGCTCGTGGCTTCGTCGAAGAGCATCATGTCGGGATCCATGGAGAGGGCACGCGCTATGGCGACCCGCTGCTGCTGCCCCCCTGAGAGCCTTATGGGATACTCGTCGATCTTGTCGAGCAATCCCACGCGTTCGAGGACACGCCGCGCCACCTCCTCAGCATTCTGCTTCGAGCGTTTCAGGACGCGGCGCTGCGCGATGGTCAGGTTCCCGAGGACATCGAGATGCGGGAAGAGGTTGAAGTGCTGGAAAACCATCCCGATGCGTGTCCTGACGGCGTCGGCGTCGCACTCGGGGTCCGTGATGTCGATGCCCTCGATCAACACGCGACCGGACGTGGGCTGCTCGAGCAGGTTGACACATCGCAGCAACGTCGACTTCCCCGAACCCGAGGGACCGATGACACAGACGACCTCGCCGGCATCCACGCGAAAGTCGATGCCGCGCAGCACCTCGAGCTCTCCGAAGCTCTTGTGGAGAGCCTCGAGCCGAATCGCCGCCACAGTCGAATCCGCTTCTGCTGGCCCCTGCGCTGTGCTCATCTGCCTCGGCCTCCGCGACGCTCCAGCCATCGGGCGAGATACGTCAGGGGGAGAGTGATCAGCAGGTAGATCAGCGCCGCAACCACCAGGGGCGTGCCGTTGAACGTCTCGGTGACCTCGTTGCGAGCAAACTTGTAGATGTCGACCGTTGCGGCCGTACTGCCGAGGACGAGTGCGACCAGTGCGGTGTCTTTCAGAAGGAGAACCAGCTCGTTGGTGAGTGGCGGCAGCATGATCCGAAACGCCTGCGGGATGACGATCCAGAAAGTCGTCTGGGGACCTGACATGCCGAGCGACCTCGAGGCCTCGACCTGCGAGACGACAGAGCGACGCACGTCGTCGACGACCGGCCCGACCGCATTGAACCAAGAGTCAAGAAGCGGCGTCCAAAGAACTATCGCCTAATGATGATGCCGCGTCAGAACTATCAAAGGCGTATGACGCAAGGGGTTACATAGATTCAAGTGCCATTCGTGACATACTGTCATCACGTTGTGGACAGCGATTGCAACGGCAGCCGGGGGACTGGGGAATTCTGCGCATTGCGCAAGACGTTAACGGATAACGACTTGGAGCTCGAAGTTCGACGCTGAAAACGGGTCGGCGCAACCTTTGCGTGTA
>QWHP01000212.1 GCA_021404985.1 Actinobacteria bacterium ATB1 | reverse complement strand
GCAACGAGCCGGTGCACGACCTGACGGATCTCCTCTCGCGCAGCCTCTTCGTGTCG
The DNA here is from genome assembly GCA_021404985.1 of Actinobacteria bacterium ATB1. Taxonomy (GTDB): domain Bacteria; phylum Actinomycetota; class Acidimicrobiia; order UBA2766; family UBA2766; genus QWHP01. The sequence goes on along the minus strand of QWHP01000212.1, from coordinate 5,569 downwards.
ATCCACGCCGCGAAGACCGACAAGACGACCGGGCTGATCGGTGCCGCAGAGATCGACGCCATGCCGGACGGCTCCTATCTGATCAACACCGCAAGGGAGGCGATCGTCGACCGCGAGGCGCTCACGGCCGCTCTCGAGTCGGGCAAACTCGCCGGAGCGGCTCTGGACCACTTCGAGGGTGAGTTTCTCGACCCGTCCGATCCCCTCTGTTCCCTCCCCAACGTGGTACTCACACCGCACATTGGCGGGGCATCTGTGGACGCGGACGCCACCCATACGAGGATGGTGGCAGACGCCCTCGAATCACTCCTGGACGGAGCAAGCCCCGAGGGAATGCTCAACGAGGTCTGCCTCGAATCCGCGAGAAAGCGCCTCACGGCGTGAGCGCGACGCTCGTTCTCGACACGGGTTCGACCTCCGTCCGGGCTGCACTGGTGGAGGACGGCGCAGTTGTCTCCGTCTCGTCTGTGGTACCTCGCCTGGTCGACTCTCCCGACGCGCTCGCCGGGAAGGAGTGGAAACCCGACGAGCTCTGGGAAGCCGCTTGCAGCGCCATCCGTGCCCTCAAAGCGACACGACGCCCCGATTGCGTCGTGGCGACGGCGCAGCGTCTCGCAGTCGTGTTCCTCGATGCGTCGGGCAAGGCTCTGTACGCCGGCCCGAACAGCGACGCCCGAGGGCTCCTCGAGTCCGTCGAGCTCATGCGGGAGCACGGCAAGACCCTCTACGAGATCACAGGCCATCAGCCGCAGATCATCCTCGTCCCCGCACGCGTCGAGTGGATGCGACGCCACAGACCCCAAGTCGCCGACTCGATCGCGACCGTCATGTCCCTCGCCGACTGGTTCGCATTCCGCCTCTCCGGCGAGGTCGCGTCCGAGCCGAGCCTTGCGGGTGACACAGGCCTCTTCGACGTGAGGCGGCGCACCTGGGCCCGGGAAGTGTCCGAGTGGGGAGTCGACCCGGCGTGGCTTCCGCCCCTGCGAGAGCCCGGCGAGCTTCTCGGGAAAGTCGGGAAGCGCGCTGCTGCCGACACCGGGCTCCCCGAAGGCACTCCGGTCGCCGTCGGGTGTGGCGACACGATGGCCGGCCTCCTCGGGATGAGGGTCGCGAGTCCCGGTTGCGTCGGTGTCGTCGCGGGCTCGACCATGCCCGTCATGCGCGTCGAGGACGAACCCCCTGTCGACCCAATCGGGCGGTGTTGGGCCGGAAGCCATGTGGCGCCCGGGCTCTGGCTGCGTGAGGTCAACGGCGGCGAAGCCGGGATCGCCCAGGCCTGGCTGGCCGGCCTCATGAGTGTCCGCCCCGAGGAACTACATGCTCTCGCGGCGGAATCAACGCCCGCCGGGGTCGGCCCCGCCCTCCTCGGCCCTGCACCACTCGACTTCTCGGACATGCCGCTCGCCATGACCGGAGGCATCGCCCTGTCCCTTCCCGTGGGGGTCCTCGGTCCCGACAAGGGCGGCATAGCGCGTGCCTTCGTCGAGAACTTGGCCTTCGCGATCCGCCGCTCCCTCGAGTGGCTGGGCTCCCCAGATGTGGCCGCCATCGACCTCGGCGGTGGGCTCTCCGAATCCGCGCTCTTCTCCCGCATCCTCGCGACTGTGGTCGGCAAACCTGTCCGTGCACACGGAATCGGCGTCACCGCCGTTGGCGCGTCGCTATGCGCAACCACAGCGTTGGGAGGGGCCGCCAACCCGATCGAGGCGTCGAGCGCGCTGGTGCGCGAGTGCGCGACGCACCAGCCCGATCCCGCGAGCTCTGGCACTTACGAGCACGGCTACGGATTGTGGGCAGCGGCCCACGACAGGGCTCTCGCCGATGCAGTTCGGATATCGTCAATGATCTGAGGGCGACAGCCGCGAGCAACGACGGTCGTTGCCAGACCGGACGCCACCGAATCGACACACGGAAGCGACACACCCAGTCCAGGAGGGATCTCACGATGCGATACGCCGACGAGCGGGCTGCCGTTGCCGAGGCGGCCAAGGAGCTCTTCGACCGCGGTCTCGTCGCCGGAACCTCCGGGAACCTGAGCCTCCAGGTCGAGGACGACCTCGTCGCGATCACACCCCATGGCACCCGCTACGAGACGATGACTGCCGGCCAGGTGATCCTGGTCGACCTCGAAGGTGCGGTCGTCGAGGGTGACCTCCAGCCCTCCGTCGAGACCGCCATCCACCTTCGCACGATGGCGACGCGCCACGACGTCCGCTCGGTCGTCCACTCCCACCCCGTCTACGCGTCCATGTTCGCGGTCGCCCACAGGCCGATACGCGCCCTCATCGACGAGTTCGTCGTCGAATGCGGAGCCGAGGTCCCATGCGCCGAATACGCGATCTCCGGCAGCGACTGTCTCGCGGAGCACGTCGTCGAGGCGCTCGGCCCGTACGGCCGCGCGGCTCTCATGGTCAACCACGGTCTGGTCGTGGCCCACACCGACCTCGACCACTGCCTGGCCCTGACGGCGAACATCGACCGGACGGCCCAGATCGTCCTCGGTGCCGAGACGCTGGGCGGGGCTGTTCCCCTACCGGAGGAGGCCACCAACCTCTTCACGACGGTCTACGAGTACAAGGTCAAGGAAGCCAAGGACGAGACCTGACGCGGCCCGACAGCCTATGCCGCGCTGATCCCGAATACCGTCTCTGCGTTGGAGCAGAGCACCTTCGCGCGATCGCCCTCCGCAAGATCCTTCACTGAGTCGGCAATGAACCGCTTCGATTCCGGATACGTCGACGTCGGGTGCGGGAAGTCCGCCTCCCACATGATGTTGTCTACGCCGATCGCGTCGCACAGCAGGGGTGTGAGGTGCTCGAACCAGAACGTGACGTACACCTGACGCTTGAAGTACTCGGACGGCTTCAGCTCGAGGCCTTCGTTCCAGAGCCTCTGGCGGTCGTACTGGTGGTCCGCCGTCTCGAGCAGGTACGGCACCCAGCCGACTCCGCTCTCCACAGAGATGAAGTTGAGGTCGGGGAACCGCTGCGGCACGCCGGAGAACAACAGGTTGGTGATGTCTGCGATGTTGCTCGTGATCGCCGTAACCGAGACCATGGCCAGCCTCGAGAAGGGACCGTAGCCATCCCAGGGCTCCGGCACAGCCCCGTGCGACCCGATGTGCAAGGCGACCGGGATCCCCAGGTCCTGGCACGTGCTCCACAGCGGATCCCAGCCGCGGTCGTTGAAGTCGAGCATCCCGAATGCCTGTGGAGCCGAGGACCACATCACTGCCCGGTGCCCCTTGCCGACCGCACGCTCGACTTCCGCCGCCGCCAACTTCGGGTCCCAGAGGGGAGCCAGCGCCTGCGGCACGAACCGGTCGCTGTGGGCAGCCCACTCCTCGGCGACGAAGTCGTTGTACGCCCGGATGTGGGCGAGACGCATCTCATCGGTGCCCCGCGAGGACATGAACGGACCGCCCCCGAAGCCGGCGAACTGCGGGAAGAGCACCTCGACGTCCACGCCGTCGGCATCCATCGCCTCGAGACGCTTGGCCGGGTCGTAGGCTGACTCGGGGAGCTCGTCGTACGTGGCGACCGGGCCGCGGTCCGGCCGGCAAGCCGCAGCGCTCGTGCTCACCTTGCGTACGGGTTCTCCGGCGTACACCCACCAGTCGATGCCGTCGCCGTCCCGGTTGATCTGGAGAGCGTCATCCCGCATGCTCGCCGGCAGCCGCGACGTGAAGGTGTCCGGTCGTTCGATCACGTGGTCGTCGACCGAGATGATCCTCTGGGCTGTCATGCTTCCCCCTTGCTCTGCTCGTTGATTCCCTCGGCAGTTCCTGCGCACTCCTCGACGAACGCCTGGAGCGTCGCGTTGAGGCGGTAGAAGGCGTCCACCCCGAGCTGCGTCGCACCTCCCAGATGGAAGTCCTCATCGGCGAGGACAAGCGTGTTGAGGGTGTGCGCGGCGTCGGCCCGACCTTTCTCGACGATGTGGGCGATCAGCGACTCCCAGGCATCCCGGCCGGCCGCCACGTAGCAGTCGCACCTGGACGCGTCATCGAGCGTCGCAGGCGTGACCTCCTGCACGCCCTCGCACTCGAAATCGGCGAACGTCATCACGTATGCGGCCTCCGGGGTACCCGATGCAGCATCGACACGGAGCCCGAAGCGGATGTCTGCGGCCCCGAGACGGCGATACCTCTCGGAGCCCCTCCGGGTCGCGGCGGCCATCCCCTCCAGGAGAGCGGTCGTGATCGCACCCGGCGCCGTATCGACTGCGACCGTGGTCTCACTCATGATCCACCTGCCCCGTCCAGTCCGAACACCCTGATGGCGTTGCCTCCGACGATCGCGGCCCGATGCGCCGCATCTAGCTCTCCGAAGCTCTCAGCGATCACCTTCCTCGAGTGCGGCCATGTGGTGTCGCTGTGTGGATAGTCCGCCTCCCACATCACGTTGTCGACCCCGATGCGGTCCAGAGCGGCGACACCCGCGTCGTCGCTGATGAACGTGGCGAAGACCTGCTCCTGGAAGTACTCGCTCGGTCTGCGGGTCAGGTCACTGCCCGTCCAGAACCGGTGCCGCTCCCAGGTGTGGTCCATTCGCTCGAGGAAATATGGGATCCAACCGATCCCGCTCTCGACAGACACCACGCGTAGTCCCGGATGGCGTTCCAGCGCCCCCGAGAAGATCACGTTCGCCAGTGCCCCGTAGTTCGACAGTGGGGCAGTCGCCACGACCGTCTCCGCCGCCAGATGGTCCCCCGCCGACTCGGCACCGATGAGCTCGGAGGCCACCTTCCGTGCAAGGGACCCGCCGATGTGGAAGGCGAGGGGGACCCCGGTGTCCTCCGCCGCCCTGAACAGCGGAACCCAGTGCTCGTGTCCCATCGGTGGCAGACCGATCGCATGCGGGAGAGCAGGGAAGAGCGCCCCGCGGTGGCCGGCATCGACCGCCCGTTCCAGCTCGGCAGCCGCCCCCTCGGCGTCCCAGAGTGGCAGGACTGCCTGGGCAACGAGCCTGTCCGGTGCGGCAGCGCAGAAATCCTCGACGAGCCAATCGTTGTAGGCCCTTGCACAGAACGCTGCGAGCTCCGCGTCCTCTTCGGCTATTCCCACGAACGCGTTTCCGGCCGGACCTGGGAGAGTCCCGAAGAGGATCTCGACGTCGACACCGTCGAGGTCCATGTCCTCGAGCCGCGCGTCCGGGTCGTAACAGCCAGGGCGCATCTCGCCGAAACGCGCGGCCTTGGCGCTGAACTCCTCCGCCTTGCGGCCCGCAACCGCGGCGAGGCCAGAGATCGGCCTGCGTTTGCCGGCGATCTCCCAGAAGTCTCCTTCCTCGGTTTCGACGATCCGCGGAGCTCTCTCCTTGAGGGCCTGCGGTGCCCGTGACTGCCAGACATCCCCGGGCTCGATCACATGGTCGTCCGCTGAGACGACCCGTTCCTGCGTGCTCACCACTACCTCCGCTCGACTCGACGTGTGTGCATGCGTGCCTGCCTCACCGTCACCTCCCCTCAGAGCGGCAGGTCCTCGGGATACAGGCAACGACCGGTGCGATCCAGGCCCGCCTGCTTCGTTCGCATCAGGTACTCCTCGCGCATCTTGCGGTACACGCCC
>QWHP01000211.1 GCA_021404985.1 Actinobacteria bacterium ATB1 | reverse complement strand
GCGATCCGTGACGCTCGACCTGCGCGTGGAGGCAGGACAGGCCCTGTTCCGCCGTCTTGTGAAGACGGCCGACGTTCTGGTCGAGAACTTCCGCCCCGGAACGATGGAGGCTTGGGGGCTGGGGCCCGACGACCTGGCCGCCGTGAACCCACGCCTCGTCTACTCCCGAGTCAGTGTCTACGGGCAGGACGGGCCGTACCGGGACAGGCCCGGGCTCGACCGCATGGGAATCGGTCTCGGCGGGCTCCTCTACCTGACAGGGGAGCCGGACCGCCCACCCCAACGACCGGGGGTCGTCGTGAGCGACTACCTGACGGGAGTCTTCAACGCCTTCGGAGTGATGCTCGGCCTGCGGGAAAGGGACGAGTCCGGATCCGGCCAAGTGCTCGACCTGAGTCTCTACGAATCGATCCTGCGGATACTCGAGGCCGTGCCGGCCGACTTCGATCGGAACGGACACGTGAGGGAGCGGTTCGGGAACCGACTCGCGACGTCAGCTCCGCTGGACAACTTCCTCTGCGCCGACGGCGCCTACGTGTGTGTCGTAGCAGCATCGGATCGACTCTTCGCGCGTCTCTGCGATGCGATGGGCAGACCGGACCTCCCGGTCGACGAGCGCTACGACTGCCTCGCGAAGCGCGCAGCGGCGGGTGACGAGATGAACGAGATCGTCGCCGAATGGTGCGCCGAACGGACCTCCGCCGAGGTGATCGACCTCCTCGTCGCTGCGGACGTCCCGGCGTGCAAGGCTGCGTCCATCGCCGACACCTTCGCCGACCCGCAGGTCGCCGAGCGCGATGCGATCACGTCGGGGCCCGATCCGGTCCTCGGACCGGTCCGCCAGCAGGCAGTGACCCCCCGCTTGTCCAGGACTCCCGGACGTGTCCGGTCGGGCGCACCACGCCTCGGCGAGCACAACGCGGAGGTCTACGGGGAGCTCGGCCTCACTGTGGAGGAGATCCGTTCACTCGAGGATGCCAACGTCGTCTGACGCGAGATGGGCGTGATGGCGAGACCTGAGCCGTCCACCGCGGTTGGGAACAGGACCAAGGACCCTGGAAGAATCGTTACCACACGACTGTTATCGAGATGTAACACAATTTGTGAACGATGTCCGCGCCGGCTGGCCGGAGGGCTCGGTTCTTCAGGGGATGCGGTCATGGGGGACAAACCCGCGTCGAGAGATGGCAAGGAGCTCGAGACCGTGGAGCTCGAAGCCCCCGTGCCACCCAAGGCCCCGAATGGCCAAGAAGCCGGCGAAGCCGAAAAGGCCCCCGACATCGAGGTCCAGACGCAGCCGGTCGCCCTGACGTTCGATCCCGACGCGAAGGACCCCAAGAAGTGGAGGCTCGTACCTCTTCCGCCGGGAATGCGGGTGAGGGAGCGGTTCTACGGAGCCCGGATCGCGGCGATCTCGGTCCTGGGCACGATCGTCGGCCTTCTCGTGGTCGGGGGTCTCGTGTTCTTCCTCATGACCCGCTCGGGCGGATCAGGAAGCGAGGACGAGGGGTCCCTCGGTGGCACACCGGAGAGCATCGAAACGCTGCCTGGTACCACCGACACGCTTCCGGGCGGGGCTCCCCTGACCGACGGCACCACCTCCGGCACCGGAACCTCGAGCGAAGGTTCCGCGACCCCCGGAGCAACCCAGACGGGTGGTGGCGCCACGCCCGGAGGGCCGGCGATCCTGCAGCCGGCATTCGGCACGTACACGTACAAGGCCTCGGGGAGCATCAAAGACTTCATGACGCGTCAGTATCCCTCGGAGTTCAAGGCACGCGTCGAGGCTTCCACCCGCGTGAAAGGGTGCTGGGACCTGGTCTTCCAGTACTTCTCAGACCAGACGCAGACCACCACGTTCTGCCCCGGTGCCGACGGCAGCCTCACCGACGTCGGCGGCACGGTGTCCGCGACCCGGCCCCTCGCCTCGAACGAGGCGAACATCACATGTGACCCTCCGAGCAAGCTCGTCGTCCCCGGCATGCAGCCCGGTGCGGTGATCTCCAACCCCGTCTGCAAGATCGTCAACTCGAACTCGATGGCGGGCAATGCGACGTCGGCGGGCCCGACCAAGTACGTCGGACTCGAGATGGCGACAGTGGGCAACACCAGGGTCGAGACATATCACATCCTCCAGGAGCGCACGCTCACGGGCGGCCAGTCCGGCCCGGACGTCAGCCACACGTGGATCTCGACCAAGAACGGGATGATCGTCCGCACCCAGCACACCCAGACGTTGAAGACGGCCATCATTCCGTACACAGACAACCTGACGGCCAACTTGGCCTCGCTGGAACCCTCGTGAAGGCCGCGCCGCAGATGGTGACTCCCTGTCGTTCCCATGGCAGTCCGACGCACTCACTTGGTACGGACAAGTCGTGACGCGTATTACCGCAGGAAGGCGGGCCGCAACATAGGCTCGACGTCCATGGAGGGCGAGGCACGCGGACAGGGTGGACGATTCTCGTTCCGGCGCATGCGAGGAGCCTGGGAGACAGGCGTGTCGCGTCTCGACAGCACGTGGCGCCGCCTCCGCCGTGCCATGCCCGCCCTCGACCTCGCCTGGGAGGTGGGAGTCCGCTTCGAGGGTCACGGCGGAACGGTTCTCGCCGGACATCTCGCCTATCGGTTCTTCGTCTTCGCCGCCCCGCTCATGCTCCTCCTGGCGGTACTCCTCGGCTACGTCGCCACGGAGAACATCGACATCCTCAGGTATGCCAGTGAGGTCGGGGTCCCCTCCGATGCAGCGGCCGATGTGGCGGAGCAGGCAAGCCGGGGAACGGTTGCCGCCCTGGTCGTGGGCATCCCCGCCCTGCTGCTCGCAACCCGCGGAGTGATTCGGGCGATGCGCTACACGTACGCGGCGATCTGGGACGTCGCGTTCGAGAGGCGAGGCGGGATCCTCCGCCAGATCGGACTCGTCGTTGCCGCCACCTTCGGCTTCTACACGGTCAGCGCCGTGATCGCGGCGGTACAGCGCCAGGGACCGATCTTCGCCGTGCTCGGTTGGACGGGTTCTCTCGCCCTGACTGTGATCGCGCTCCTGGCCGTCTCCTGGGGGATGCCTCGCCGCGCCGGCCGCATACGCGACCTGATCCCGGGATCAGTGCTCGGTGCCCTCGCCGTGTCCGGCGTCCAGCTCTTCGTCGCCGTCTATCTGCCGGCGCGGATCTCAGGGGCATCGGCGGTCTACGGTGCGTTCGGCGTCGCCCTCTCGATCCTCTTCTACATGTTCCTGGTCGCGTACGTCTTCGTGGGCATCGGTGTCGTGAACGTGGTCTGGTTCGACCGGGCGACCGTGCTGGCCGGGCGACCGTGGATCGTGGATCCCGAGGAGCTTCCCCGCTGGTTCCGGCGTCCGGTGCGCTGGGCTGCGCAGAAGCAGCCGCGCATCAGGGATCCACACGACCCCAGACGAGGAGATGGCGGTCCGACACCTCCTCCACCTGAAGAGCCAGCCCTGCCTCCGAGAGCTGTGACCGAACCTCGGCAAGAGTGAAAGCAGCACAGAGGGAGTTGCGAAAGTCGTCTCGCAGGACGTCCGGTTCTCCGCCGGCGTGTTCGTCGACCAATCTCGCCGCGTCTTCGGTCGAGTCGGGACGCATGAGGTCCATCACGAAGACGAAGCCGCCCAACGAGATGTTGGCTGTGACTGTGGCCCAGAGGACTCCTCCGTCCGGGAGGTGGTGCAGAAGGCTGTTGCTGATGACGCAGTCGTACGGGCCGTCCCCGATCTTCTCCGCCGGCTCCGTCAGCCTCACGTTCAGGAGCTCGACGCGCTCGCCGAGTCCGAGATCGCAGACCCGGGTCCGTCCGAGAGCGAGCATCGGTTCCGACGCGTCGATCGCGACGACTCTTGCGGTCGGGTGTGCGGACGCGAATCGGGTCGTCACGTCCGCCGGTCCACAGCCGAGATCGAGAACGAGCCGGGGGTCTCCCACCTCTGCCAGCCCGGCCTTCTCACGGAACAGCGAGACGAACATCGTGTGCGGCACTTCGAAGTCTGCCTCGCTGTAGGCGCGAGCCTGCTCCCGGTCGTCCATGAGCTCGGGCTCGGGAATCCTCGCCTGAAGACGCATTGGCAGCTCTCTTGCCTGAGTTCGGGACCGGGCGCCCGGTTCAGCAACAGGCGAGGTCTCGGGCGACCTCGGCGATCCTCGGGTTCGTCCCGCCGTTCGGGCTGATCTTCGGGATCGTGCTGATCGCGATGGGCGGCTACACGCTCGTCCGGAACTTCTGACCGCGCGGCGCCGGCCAGGCCAGGCGAGGTTCAGGCCGGACGGCCGAACAGCGTCGCCATCGTCGCGCGCTCGATCACGACGTCGACCAGCGCGCCCGGGGCGGGGCGCGACTCGGGCGGCGCCGCCGGCAGGATCACGGTCTTGAAGCCGTCGGTTCGGCCCATCATCTGCTCGGCCGAGCGCCGCGACGGGCCGTGCACGAGCACGCGCTCGCGCCGCCCGAGCTGGGCCGCGAACACCTCGGCCGAGATCGACTCCTGGAGCGCGACGATCTCCGCCAGCCGCCGCTGCTTGTCCGCGGCCGACACGTCGTCGGCCAGCTTCTTCGCCGCGAACGTCAGGTCCCGCTCGGAGTACGCGAACATGAACGCGCTGTCGAACCGCACCTCGCGCATCAGCGCCAGCGTCGCCTGGTGGTCCGCCTCGGTCTCGCCGCTGAACCCGGACAGGATGTCGGTCGACAGCGCGATCCGCGGCATCGCCGCGCGCAGCCGGCCGACGATCGCGAGGTAGTCCGCGACCGAGTACCCGCGGCGCATCCGGTCGAGCACCGCGTCGGAGCCCGATTGCACCGGCAGGTGGACGTACTCGCAGATCTTCGGCTCCTCGGCGATCGCCGCGATCACGTCGTCGGTGAAGTCGACCGGGTAGGGCGAGGTGAACCGCACCCGCTCGATCCCGTCGACGCGCGCGACCGAGCGGAGCAGCTGCGCGAACGTCACGTCCTCCCACGCGTAGGAGTTGACGGTCTGGCCGAGGAGGACGACCTCCTTGTAGCCGCGCTCGGCGAGCTCGCGGACCTGGCGCAGCACCTCGCGCGGCGCGGTGCCGCGCTCGCGGCCGCGCGTGAACGGCACGACGCAGAACGTGCAGAACTTGTCGCAGCCGCGCTGGATCGTCACGAACCCCGACACGCCGTCGCCGCCCTCGGCGCCGGACAGGCCCTCGTAGGTCTCGTCCTTGTCGAGCTTGACGTCGACCACCGGCGCGGCGCGCGCCGCGGCCAGCAGCTCCGGCATCCGGCGGTAGCTGTCCGGTCCGGCGACCACGTCGATCCACGGCGCGCGCTCGAGCAGCGAGTCCTTGAGGTGCTCGGCCATGCACCCGACGATGCCGATCGCCAGGCCGCCGCGCTTGCGCTTGAGCGCGCCGAGCTCGGCCGCGCGCTGCAGCACTCGGTCCTCGGCCTTCTCCCGCACCGCGCAGGTGTTGACGATCACGATGTCGGCGTCGTCGACCGAGCGGGCGCGGCGGAAGCCGGCGTCCCCGAGCAGCCCGACGAGCATGTCCGAGTCCGCGACGTTCATCTGGCAGCCGTAGGTCTCGACGTAGACCCGCGGGCCGGCGGGGTCTGGCGCGGCGGCCGGCGCCGCGTCGGGCGCACGTGACCCCGGC
>QWHP01000210.1 GCA_021404985.1 Actinobacteria bacterium ATB1 | reverse complement strand
CGGTCCCCGCCTCCAAGAGCTTCGATCAACCAAGGTCGCGGCAGAACAGGATCTCAAAGCCGCTCGCCCGCGGGGCCTGCTCGATGAAGCCGACATCCGCGCGCTCATCGAGGCTGTCGGGCCGATCACCGCCGTCCTCGCCGACGCCGATCCCGAGACGAAGGCCCGCCTCTACAACGAACTTGGCGTCGAACTGACCTTCGACGCGACGAAGCGCCTCGTAGAAGTCGAGGCGCTTCCGGTGTGCGTTAGATCGTGTCGGAGGGGGGATTTGAACCCCCACGCCCTTGCGGGCACTAGCCCCTCAAGCTAGCGCGTCTGCCGTATTCCGCCACTCCGACGTGGTCGGCAATCTTAGCCCATGCCCCCCGGAGAGCCTCAGCGGGTTGCGGGCACGTCGAGGGGTCGGCCTTCGCTAGAAGAATCGAGGGCGGTGAGCAACGTTACGAGGATCTCACGTGCAGCCGGGCCGGTTAGGAGGACGTCGGGCTCGCCGGTTCGGAACAGGTCGGCGGTGTAGTCGGCCATCCTCGCGAAGCTGTCGGCGAGGGAGCTGTCGAGCGCATGGTACGAGTGGGTCTCGCCGTCCTTGTACACCTCGACCGAGGGCTCCTGGACGCCGAATGCGCTGATGCGATTCGCCCGCACGTAACCCTTCTCGCACACCACCTCGACGCGCTCGTCACCCGAGTAGTAGTCGGACTTGAAGTACATGGCGGGCGCGAACGTGATGTCGAGGACGCCCCGCACTCCGTCTTCGTGCTCCCACACGAACGTCGCAGGGGCGTCGATCGTGGCGTCGGGATCAAGTTCGGGCACGACCACGGTCTCGCCGATCCATCCGAAGATCCGCCGCACGGGACCGAACAGCCAGTGGGCCAACGCCAGCTCGTGCCAGCCGTGGTCGAACGTGAGCAGCCCGCGGCCGTCTTTCGTCTGCTCGAACTGCCATTCGTACGTCGAGAGATCGACATCCCAGCCGCCCCAGCCCGTCGAGATCATCTTCATGTGCACCCCACGCGGCGCGCCGAGTTCGCCCGACTCCAGGATCTCACGCAGCCTGACGAGCGGCGGATGGAAGAAGTAGTCCTCCATGACCCTGAACAACGCCCCGGACCGCTCGGCAGCGGCGATCATGCGGTCCGCCTCCTCGACGCTGCGCGCAAGGGGCTTCTGCACCTGCACGTTGAAGCCGGCGTCGAGCACACGACACACGACATCCTCGTGGTGGGGTGTGGGGACGAGCACGTCGACGACGTCGGCGTCCCAGCCGAGCATGTCGTCGAGGTCCTCCGTCAGGGCGGCGTCGGGGAACACCGGCGCCCAGCGCTCCAGGCGCTCCTTGCGCCGGTCGCACAGTCCGACCACCTCGATCTCTTCGCAGCCCGCGTACGCCGGCATGGCGAGCTCGGAGATCTGGCCCAGGCCGACCACGGCAACCTTTACCGGCCTCTCGCCGATCGGCAGCCCGACAGGTTCCCTCCCAGGTGCGTCCGTCATGTCCTCTCCCCTGCTGTCTCGGGCTCAGCGCTCTCCGTCAGCGCCCCCTCCGGAACCCCCGGCCCTTCGTCCTCGACGAACGTCGCCGCAACCTGCTCGGAGGATGCGAGCAGCACGATCCCGGTCACCACCAGGGCGACGGAGACCAGACGGACCACGGTGGCGAGCGCCCCGTCGGGCAACGGCTGGCCGTAGAGGATCGTCGCCATCGTGACGGGGACGAGCATGTTCGGCACCTGGATCGACGGCACGACCCGGTTTGCCCGGTACACCTTGAGGGCGTTCTGCGTCGTGACGAATCCCACGAAGCCGAAGCAGAAGAGGAGCACCGCTGCGGTGATGCCCATGGCGAGGGGGGGCTGCCAGCCGCCGTTCGGCGCGAGCCACGCCCCCATGAGCCGGTTCATCGTGTCGGACGAGCCGAACGCGACGCCGGCCGCGAGCCCCGCGAGAACACCTGTGCCCCGTCCCATGTGCCCATGCGAGCGGGACACCCCCACGGCCACTGCCACGACACCTCCGAGCACCGCAACCGAGACGGCAAGGGCCGCCCACGAGACCTCGTCGATCCCGGCCTCCTCACCGATGGTGAGCACGAGCAGGACGACACCGCACACTGCCGTCGCGATGCCGGCGATCTCGCGCCGACCGGGGATCTCGTGCAGCACTGCCCATGAGAACAGTACGACGAAGACGATCCCGGTGCCGATGATCGCCTGCACGATCGTCACCGGCGCCTGCGTCAGGGCGAACACGTGGAGCCCGAATCCGATCATCTGCAGCGCGATGCCGAGGAGCCAGATCGGCTTTCGTGCCAGGGCGAAGATGATGCGGACGCCCTCTGCGGCCGACTGCTGAGCCTCGTACTTCTGCACGACGACGGACAGGTTGTACACGATCGCCGCGCCTGCGGCAGCCAGGACACCCGCGCTCACGAACCGCTCTCCCCTCCCGAGCCACGTCCCCCCTCGGGCACCCCCCTCGGCACCCGGCACGCGACCCGACCCCCCAATCATTGCGGTTTGGGGGACGTGAGTGTGAACTCACCCTCCTCGGTGTAGGTGACCTTGCCGATGATCGAGTCCGTATCGACCCTGGACTTGCGCGTCACCTTCAACACCAAACCGTTCTCGGTCGAGAACCACGTGTCGGAAGACATCGTCCCGTTCTGCGTGTTGTCGCTCGTCGCCGGTGTCAGTTTCTGGTCCTGGTGGATCCGGTAAGCCTGTACGCCGGCGACCTCCTCGATCCCGACGAAAGTCATGGTGTTCTCGAGTTTGTTGCGCCCCGGTGCCTGCTTCTTGTTGTCTGACTCCCCATAGCACACGTCGGACCACGACTGTCCGGGCTGCATCGAGCCCCTCACCATGATCTCGGGAGGATCGCATGTCGTGGTCGTGTTGACTTTGATGGTGTCCCACCCCTTGACGAGCTCGACTTCTGAGAAGGTGACGTTCGTCGGCACGATGAGGCCGCCGTCCTTCGTCGGGCAGTAGCGGTCGGTCCCTCGGTGATGCGGATGGTAGGTGACGTCTATCTCGTGGCAGCCGTCCGAGCGGTGCCTCACCTCGTAGGCCATCTGACGCCAGGCTTCGGGGGCTCCCGGGGCGCCGATCGTCTTCTCGACACCCGACCCGGTGACCGCATACCGGCCGGCAGGAGGACGCAGCGTCTTGGCTCCCCCGGCCGCTCCGGCTCCACCGCCGCCCGAGGATCCGGTGGCACCGCCCGATCCCGAGGTGTCGGCGGCCGCCGACGACGACGTACCGGAATCGAAGGACGAGCCGCCGGTGTCGCCTGCGGTCCCGAATGAGTCGGACCCGGAGCTCCCCGACGTGTCGAAGTCCATCGAAGAGCCACCGGCGGAGCCCGTGGACACCGAAGCCTCCCGGATCGAGCCCCCCGCCCGCTCCCGCGCACGATGGGGAGCGGACATGCCTGCGGCCACGAGGGCGAGAACGAGTGCGAGTCCCAGGGTGCCGGCGAGCAGCCCACCCCACGGACCCTGGCCCGGGCCCCGACGGCTCTGCGTTCGCATGTCGGGATCCGTAGGGACGTTCGCGCGTTCGAGTCCCGAGGCTGGCCTGATCGCCGGCAGCGGGCTCGTTTCGACCTCGTCCCACCTGGAGGATGCCCAGACAGGTGTGCTCCGCAAATCGACCCCCCGATCGCGTATGAACACAGTAAACCACCTCGCGCAGATATCCGCTAGACATGTCACACCGTCCTCGGGGGAAGGTGGCGATGTCCGGCACGACGGGAATCGGACTCATCGGCTGCGGCTTGATGGGGCGCATCCACGCATGGGAGCTGTCCCAGCACGCCGACAAAGACGGGGTGCCGATAGTCCCGGTCGCGGCATGCGACCCTTCGACCGATGCCAGACAGAAGATGGCGGAGACGTGGGACTTCGCCTCCCTGAACGAGGGCGCCGACGCGGTCCTCGAGGACCCCGAAGTCGATGCCGTTTGGATCTGCACTCCGACGTTCACGCACCGTGACCTCGTCGCGGCGGCGCTCGCATCGGGCAAGCACGTCTACTGCGAGAAGCCCCTGGCCCCGACATTCGCGACCGTCCGCGAACTGCAGGATCTCGCTGCGGAGTCCGGGCTCGTCTGCCAGGTGGGCTTCGAGAGCCGGTGGCAGGCGATCCCCCGGTTCATACGTCTTCTCCTCGACTCGGGAGAGCTCGGTTCGGTGATGGGATACGTGCAGCGAAGCGACGAGGTCTTCCCGGAGACGTCGTTCAATCCGAACGTGAGCGAGTGGCGGGCGAGCGTCGAGCAGACGGGCGGCGGCGCCCTGATCGAGCATTCGATACACGAGGTCGACCTCCTCTGCTGGATGTTCGGTCCTGCAACTCACGTGGCGGCGGCGACCCGCTCCGTTCTCGGACGCGAGGTCGAGGACACGGCGGCGCTCACGATCACGCACGAGTCGGGGGTGGTCGGGACGCTCATGACGATCTGGAACCGGATGGAGGGGCGGGACGAGAACCGCTTCGAGATCTTCTCCGAGAACGGAACGGTCGAGGCGACCTGGGGCGGCGTCGTTCTCGACGCGCCACAGAACGGCATCCGCGTCCACCGCGGTGATGGGAAAGCCGCTCCCGACTCCCCTTTGATCACCGCGGACTACCTTGCTGCGCGGGGCCTGCACAAACCGTTCTTCTGGGCACGCGTAGCGGACGCCGCCTTCCTCCAGGCCGTACGCAGCGGCTCGGAGTCACCGTGCGGCTTCGATGCCGGCCTGGCCGCTCATGCCGTGGTCGAGGCGGCATACCGGTCCGCGGCTACGGGCGAGACGGTGGCGGTGGCGGACGTCCACACGACGTAGCACGCGGCCCGGCACGCGCCAGACCGCCTCACGATGACCTCACGGTGAACCGATCGCGATCAGCACGAGTCCGCAGAGGGCAAAGGCGAGACCGGCGATCTGCTCGCGTGCGAGACGCTCGGCGAGGACGACGCGGGCGAGCAGGACGGTGAAACCGGGGTAGAGAGCGGAAACTGGCGCGACGAGGCTGACGAGCTCCTGGCGTACGGCGACGAGCAGAAGAGCCGTCGCAGTCACGTCGAGCAGACCCGCCCCGAGCGCCGTGGGCAGGTCCCCGCGATTGGGCAGGAACGCACGGTGTGTGGCCCCCAGGGTCACGAGGACGAGGGGGACGGCAGTCGCGCGCGCCGCTACGACCGGCCAGAACCCGCTGTCGGGCGAGGTCTCGGCGTACAACACGAAGGAGATGCCGAAGCCGATCCCGGCGGCTATCGCCAGTGCCACTTCCACGGTCCACGACGCAGCCTTGTCCCGCACGTCCTCCTCGGCGCTGTGGGCTATCAGGACGACCGCAACGAGGGCCAGCCCGACACCCACGAGTGAGAGAACAGAGGGACGTTCGCCCCGGACCAGTCCCCACACGATCGGGATTCCCGCCGCGACGACGGCGCTGATCGGCGCGACGACGCCCATCCGCCCGGCACCGAGCCCCCTGTAGAGAGCGGCGACACCGACGACGTTGGAGACACCCGCACACGCCCCCAGCGTGAGGTCGACCGGCGCCGGCTTCCCCGAGGCGAACAGCCCCAGCCACACGAGACCGAGCAAGAGACCCGCCCATTGGGCGGTGAGGACGACGGAACCGGTCTGGGATCGCCTG
>QWHP01000209.1 GCA_021404985.1 Actinobacteria bacterium ATB1 | reverse complement strand
ATCTTCATGGGCAACGTGCTCTCCGCCGGTCTCGGCCAAGCCCCCGCGCGCCAAGCCGCGTTGAAGGCCGGGCTCGATAACGGCACCCAAGCGGTGACGCTGAACAAGATGTGCGGCTCCGGCCTGCAAGCCGTCGCCATGGCGCGCCTGGGTCCCGAGTGGGCCTGCCTGCAGGGGAAGCTCAACTTCTACGAGAGCCGGCGCAACCTGCTGACGCGTTGGTTCTCCACCGAATACAGCACCTGGTTCGCGTGCTACCTGCCCGGGCTCGTCTCGGCGCGTGGGATCGTGCCACTCGGTGGCACGTCGAACCACTTCAGGCGTGACGCGCTGGCGGCCGTCGGCGCCTGGGACGCCTCAACGTCACCGAGGACGCGGACCTCGGTATCCGCTTGCAGTGCAACGGGTACAGGATCGGCGTCCTCGACTCCCTGACCCTCGAGGAGCCCAACAACGACCTCGTGAACTGGGTGAAGCAGCGCTCACGCTGGCACAAGGGCTATCTAGTAACGACGCTGGTACATCTGCGAAGGCCGGTATCAGCGTGGCGTGACCTCGGTGTACGCGGCATTACGGACCTCTTCCTCTTCGTCCTCGGGACCCCACTGCTCGCCGTCTTCAACACCGTCTTCTGGGCGCTGGCCGTCGTCTACATCGTCGCCCAGCCAAGCTTCGTGGAGGTCATCTTCCCCGGGTATGCGTCCACCTAGGTGCCCTCGCCTGGGTCCTGGGGAACTTCACGATCCTCTATCTGACCGTCGCGACGCTCTGGGTCGTCGGCCGTGACGACCTGCTGTGGGCCGCGCTCCTGGTCCCCTTGTACTGGGTTCTGATGACGATCGCCGCGGTGAGGGCAGTGGTCCAACTCGTGTTCGACCCGTTCCACTGGGAGAAGACGACGCACGGTCTCGTGTCCGACGGCGCCGTGGGCAACGGGGCGGGGGGAGCGGACGGAGCGAGGGTGGACAGGCAGCCCCTCGACACGGCATAATCCAAATCAATGCAGATTGATCTGGATGTCCGGCCAGTGGTGGCGGCGACGCTGCGGGCCCTCGGCGAGCCGAACCGTTCGAGGATCGTGGCGGCACTCGCGCTCGAGGAGCTCTGCGTCTGCCATCTCGTCGACGACCTCGGCATGTCCCAGAGCCTGGTCTCACATCATCTGAGGATCCTGCGGCAGGCCGGGCTCGTCGGGACCTCGAGGCACAGCTACTGGACGTACTACCGGTTGGAGCCGGAGGCGGTCGCCGAGGCAGCGGACTTCCTCGTTGGGCTGCGAGCCGTAGGGGACGGCGCGGCCCCTCCTGACAGGCGGCCCTGCTGTTGAGTGCCACACCACCGCTGTGGCGGCGCGCCGTGGCGGAGGCCTTGGGGACTTGTCTGCTCGTGGCTGCAGTCGTCGGATCGGGAATCGCTGCCGCGAACATGAGCCCGAACGACACGGGACTCGCCCTGCTCGAGAACGCCATCGCGACGGGCGCCGCCCTCGTGGCGATCATCCTCGCCGTCGGGCCCATCTCCGGCGCGCACCTGAACCCGGCGGTCACGCTCTCCACGCGGCTGCTCGGGGGGATCGCAACTCCCGACGCCCTCGTGTACGTGGCGGCCCAGCTCGCCGGTGGGATCCTGGGGACGGTGCTCGCGAACCTCATGTTCGACCTGTCAGCGATCTCGATGTCGACCCAGGTGCGTTCCGGCGGGGGGCTCTGGCTGTCCGAGACGGTTGCGACCTTCGGGTTGGTGTTCATGATCTACGCGATCATCAGGTCCGGCCGTGCTTGGATGGCGCCGTTCGCCGTCGGCGCGTACATCACTGCCGCCTACTGGTGGTCGTCCTCGACGAGCTTCGCGAACCCCGCCGTCACGGTCGCGCGCATGTTCAGCGACACGTTCACGGGAATCGCCCCGGAATCGGTGCCGGCGTTCGTGATCGCGCAGGTCGCCGGCGCCGTGCTGGCGGTCGTCGCCGTCGACGCACTGCATCCGACCGTCGACGTACCGGAACCCGCTCTCGAGCCCTTCGGTGACCTGCCGGGGACGACCACACGCGAGGATCTGCACGAGGAGGCGCAGCTGTGAAGACCGGATCCGGCGGGCCGGGGCGGGCCGGGACGGCGCCCGAAGTCCTGTTCGTGTGCGTACACAACGCGGGCCGCTCGCAGATGGCTGCTGCGCTCCTCGACATGCACGCGGCGGGCCGTGTGAGTGTCCGATCCGCCGGTTCGGCGCCGGCATCCGAGATCAACCCCGCCGTCGTCGAGGTGATGGAAGAGCTCGGCATCGACCTCTCGAAGGAGTTCCCCAAGCCCCTCACAGACGACGCCGTGATGGCAGCGGATGTCGTGATAACGATGGGATGTGGCGACGCCTGCCCCTTCTATCCGGGCAAGCGTTATCTCGACTGGGTCGTGGACGACCCGGCCGGACAGGACGTCGACACGGTCCGCCAGATCCGGGACGAGATCGAAGGCCGTGTCCTGGGACTGCTCGCGGAGCTCGGAGGCGGCGAGCCCGCCCCCGGGGCCGCCTGAGCCTCCGTCGGGGCGGTGCCGTCCGGGGGCGGCGAAAGGTAGTTTGCCGCTCTGGACACGAGACTCCGGGAGGGTCGATGAGCTCAGGAACCGGCAACCCGATGGCGAGCACCATGCAGCCCCACCAGCTCGCGATCGCGGACATCTTCCGCCACGGAAAGCGCGTCCACGCCGGGAGCGAGGTCGCCACATTCGAGGGGGAGAGCACGCGCCGGGCGACGTTCGCAGAGGTAGGCGAGCGTGTGGAGCGGCTCGCCGGCGCGCTCTCCGGGCTGGGCATTCGGCCCGGCGACCGCGTGGGCACGTTCTCATGGAACACCCAGGAGCACCTCGAGGTGTACATGGCGGTCCCCTGCATGGGGGCCGTGCTCCACACCCTCAACATCAGGCTCTTTCCCGAGCAACTCGCATACGTCGTCAACCATGCAGCGGACAGGGTCGTCATCGTCGACGACTCGCTCGTCCCCCTGCTCGCCCGTGCCAAGGAGGAGCTGACGACGGTCGAGCACTTCGTGGTCGTCGGCGAGGGCGATGCCTCCGGCCTCGGCGACGTGCTCAGGTACGAGGGGCTTCTCGCCGGGGCCGAGGCGAGTCCGGAGTGGCCTTCCCTCGACGAGGCCGCAGCCGCAGCGATGTGCTACACGAGCGGCACGACCGGCCATCCCAAGGGTGTCGTTTACAGCCACCGTTCGACGTACCTCCACTCACTTGCCGCCTGCGCGGCATCCTCAATAGGGCTCCTCGAGACGGACAGGGTGCTGCCGGTCGTCCCCATGTTCCACGCGATGGCGTGGGGCCTGCCGTACGCCGCCTGGATGACCGGGTGCGACTTTGTCATGCCCGGACGTTTCCTGCAGGCCGAACCACTCGCCCGGCTGATAGCGGACGAGCGTCCCACGATCGCGGGTGCGGTCCCGACGATCTGGAACGATCTGCTCCACCACGCCGAGGATCACGAGGTGGACCTGTCCTCGTTCCGGCTCGTGGTCTGCGGTGGCTCCGCCGTGCCGCGCAGTCTCATGGAGGCGTTCGAGGAGCGCCACGGCGTCGAGATCGTCCAGGCATGGGGAATGACCGAGACGAGCCCTCTGGGAGCCATAGCGCGTCCGCCCAAGGGCGTGGCACCGGAGGAGGAGATGGACTGGCGCGCCCGGACGGGGAGGGTCGTCGCCGGCGTCGCCCTCCGCATCGTGGACGACGGTGGATCCGAGCTCCCCTGGGACGGCGAGGCGGTCGGAGAGATCGAGGTCCGAGGCCCCTGGATCACCGGGTCCTACTACGGGGACGACGATTCGGAGAAGTTCCACGACGGCTGGCTCCGCACGGGCGACGTGGGGACCGTCGAACCCAACGGGTTCGTGCAGATCACCGACAGGGCAAAGGACGTCATCAAGAGCGGAGGGGAGTGGATCTCGTCCGTCGAGCTCGAGAACGAGATCATGGCCCACGACTCGGTCCTCGAGGCGGCCGTGATCGGCGCCGAGGACGAGAAGTGGGGTGAGCGCCCCCTCGCCTGCGTCGTTGCGAAGCCCGGCGTCGAGATCAGCGCTGCCCAGCTCCGCGACCACCTCGACGGGCGGGTGGCGAAGTGGTGGATTCCCGAACGTTGGGCGTTCGTCGACCAGGTTCCCCGGACGAGCGTCGGCAAGTTCGACAAGAAGGTCCTGCGCGCACGCCACGAGGACGGAGACCTCGAGATCGTCGTCGAGTCGTGAGAGCCGGCGCCGTTGGAGATCGGTTCGCGAGCTGAGCGCGAAGCCCGGATCATTCGTGAGATTGGTCGGGTGGGGACGCGCGTTTCCGCGAAAGAGTGGTGTCGGGGTTGTCGAGGTGTGCCGGCCTGATCGCCAGACGTTCCGCCCGTTCCCAGCGCCCGGCGGGGCTCACCCAGATGCGCCACCTCGTCATCGCCGGCCCAGATGGGCTCCGGGACCGTATCCGCGGCCCTGCGATCGGCGAGCTTGTCTCGACCGCCGCTGCGATGGAGGCAAGAGCAGCACCGAGATCAGGTCCGCCAGTCAACTGCCACCGACAGAAACAGAAACGAGATGCTTGGCATCAATAGGAGCGTCGGAATCGCTCTGTGTCTTTCGTCCCGGGGCTGGCTTGTGGGGCCAGGTGACCGGGAGGCGGTCGAGGCGCTCGTATCCCGCGAGAGCGGCTGGGGTCCAGGGCCAGGCCCAGCCGAGGCGTAGGCGGATGCGTCGGGCGTGGCTCACGATGCGGCCGGGCTGGGGCGAAGCCCCGTGCAACTAGAAGAGGAACGGGCAGAGCGCGGTGACGGGCCACGAGAAGAGCGCCTGGAGCGTGGCGAGTGAGCGTTTGTCCCCGGTGAGGGATCCGCCGATCCTCGGGGGGTCGACCCGGCCGGAGCCCAGCAGGAACGTTGCGAGCGTGGAGACGTCGGTCGTGACGTCCGGGATCCTGTCCGTCCGTGTGACGGCCACTCCATCGGGTCCTGCTTCGAGCAGCCAGCGTCCCGAGTTCTCGGCGACGAGGTCGTCCTGCAGTTCGAGTGTGAGGACCGACTCGACCGGGTAGGTGCGCGCGGCGAGGGCACCCGGGACGTCGAGGATCCGCAGCCAGAGGTTGTCGACGACGGTCGGGTTGAGCTGTCGACCGTCGGCGAGGAGCATTTGCAGCGGCTCGGGTGCGGGCCGGAACGCCGCGCGGACCAGAGGGAACAGATCGATCGAGCACAGCAGCCCCCAGAGGGCGGTCTCCGCGTCCGGGGTCGCACAGACCAAGGACTCGACCAGCACGGTCCCGCGTGCGACATGACCGGACCAGTCGCCGCGCTGCCGGAAGACGGCGAATCCGCCGGGGACCCCACCCTCTTCGTACACGGCGATACGCTGCACCCCGAAGCCCGCGTGCGCCTCAGCGTGGACGAGCAGGCGTCGCCACCATCCCGACGACAGGTGCATGTGACCGGGGACGCTCCTGCGAACGCTCTCGTACACAGCGGGCAGGACCTCCAACGCTTTCGCATTGTCCATGAAGCGCACCGTACCGGCCGGCCGGGGGAGGTCGTCGCGCAATCGGGTCGTCTGCGTGTCCAGAGTCCATCGGCTGTCATGGGCGGCGGGGCCGAACCCGAAGCGAGAGTAGATCTGGGACTCGCTGGCGAAGAGCGCAGC
>QWHP01000208.1 GCA_021404985.1 Actinobacteria bacterium ATB1 | reverse complement strand
GCCCGCGTGTGAACTCGTGATGCAGGCGAGGATGGCGACGCGCCGGCGTCGTCCCGTCCGGCTCGGAGGAGTCGAACACCACCCAGATCTCGGCGCCTGGTTCGGGCAGCATTGCCTCACAGCGGGAGAGGAGAAGCCGACGTTGGTCGGGTCCGGGGAGGTCGCCCCAACCCCGCCGGGCTTCGAGGATGACGTTGTACGCATCGACGAGGACCACGAATCCCGGTTCCCTCAGGGCCCACCGCAAGGCGTCCCTCGAGCCCGGCCGCACACCGGGAGGGTGCTCGACCACGGCCCGTCTGCCCATCGGACCTGCACCGCGTTGTGTCGGCGAGCGGTTGTCCTCCGCAGCCTCCGACGGACGGATCATCGCCGCTTGGGCACGTCGGAGCCTGCCGGCTATCGCCTCGATCGCCTCCGCCGGACCTTCGAGATCGGGGATGCGGACCTCCCGCAGATGCCGAATCTGCGCCTGGAGCTCTGCCCTCTCCCGGGCGAATGCGTCGGCCATCTCCTTGCGACGCCGACGCGCCTCTTCGAGCGCGGCCTTGAGCGTCACGTTGTCCTTGTCCGCCCCGGCCAGGCGCGACCTACCTGCCTCGGCCTCAACCATGGCCTGGTCTCGTTCCCGCACGAGCTTCCGGGTCTCACGGCGAAGACGGTCTCGCTGCTCTCGGAAAGTCTCTGCGTCCCCGCGAGCCTTCGCCTTCTCGGCCAACGCCTTGTCGCGGGCGCGCTCGATCTTCCCCACGCGCCGGATCTCCTCGGCCCGCCGGGCCTCCTCGGATCTCAGCGCTCGGTCCTTGGCGACCTGTTCCGCCCGCTCGCGTGCCACGCCGGCGGCCGCTGCCATCCAGAGAACAGCGACACGAGCAGCGGGAGGGCGCGCTCGTCGCCCTGGGCGAGGAGCGCGAACACGTCTGCGGGCACGGGGCTCGGCCCGGGTTCGCATCGCCCGCCAGAACGCATCTCGGTCCGGCACATGTCGCGCAGCGACGCGTCCGCCGCGATCGCCTGCCTCAGCACGCCGCGAACCTTCGCCTGCCTGACCGCTTTGTCTGGCTTGAACCGCAGGAACGGCTGGATCGCAGCAGGCGGCTGGGGTGCGGGACCCTCGCCCTCGCCGCTGCAGCGGCGGCGGTAACACCGGAAGACGACCTCGTAGAACGGCGTGAGATAGGGGTCGGCCGCCTCGAGGACGACCTCGTCGTCTCGGATCTCGCTCACGGCACTCCTACCATAAGGGCCACCCAGGGGACGTAACCCTCGAATTCTTGCACCGATGGCAACAGCATCCACACGCATCGACCTGGACACGCAGGGTAACAACGAAGTCGTCGACCTGACCGAGCACGCTCGCCGGGCAGTGGCGGAGTCGGGTGCGAGCGAGGGTTTGCTGTGCGTGTACGCGCCCCACACGACGGTGGGGATCACGGCCCTCGAGTTCGAGCCGGGCGCCAACGAGGATCTGGGCGCTCTCCTCGACCGGCTCGTACCTGCCGATCACGAATGGCGGCACAACCGCTACGACAGCAACGGGCATGCTCACGCCCGGGCTGCCTTGATGGGCCCATCCGTCACGGTGCCCGTACTGGACGGAAAACCTTCTCTGGGCACTTGGCAGTCGATTGCCATGGTCGACTTCGACGACCGGCCCCGTACCCGCACGGTGGTGTTCCAGATCGTGTCCTGACAGTCGCAGTCACACCCCGATGGCGGAGCGAGGGGAGGTTCAGGTGCGCCGCAGCTCTCGGATCGCCGGTTCGGTGAGGGCTATGTCGACGATCGTCTTGACCACGCGTCGTGCAGTCGCCTCGTTCTCGGGCGGCGCACCGAGGCGCACGTAGAGGGACTCGTGGTCGGGACTCACGATCGTCGGGGTGTCGGTCATCGCGTAGGCCATGACCGCGTCCTCGTGCTCGGCGGCGACGTTCTGGATGACCTTCTGATCGCCGGCGGCATCCCCGACCAGCGCCGAGTCGATCCCGAGATCGGCCGCGATCTTACAGAGCTCGTCGACGTCGTCGATGTCGACGCCGCGCTCATGCTTGGACTCGAGGACAGCCCTGTGGAATCCGTCCGTGTGCGGGTCACCGCTGCTGCGCAGGGCGTGGTAGGCGCAGAGCGCGGCGAGCCCCGGCGGGTGCTCCTCGGAGTGGTCGAAGAGCCTGTAGTTCGGACGGCGGTCGTGGGACTGCGCCTGGAGGAAGCCGCGCCAGTGGATGTCGTAGCCGAGGTCCGCGTGGTCGAGCCACTTCCGGAGGTCGTACGAATAGGGACAGGTGAAGTCGAAGTACACCTTGAAGCTCACGGACCCTCCGATCTCGCCGACGCAACAGTTCGCAGTATATCGACGCGCCCTCAACCCGAACCGTGACGTCCTGAGACCTCGATGAGCTTCGCCAGGGCCTCGGACGCAGCCCCCGAATCGATGGCCTGTGCCGCCGCCTCTAGCCCGCCGGCGAGGTCGTCCACCCGGCGGGCCGCGAGCAGGGCCGCCGACGCGTTGAGCAGCACCACGTCCCTGATCGGCCCCGGGTCACCGGCGAGCACACTGCGTGCGACGGACGCGTTCTCCTCCGGGGACCCGCCGCAAAGGTCACCCACCGCCACCCGCTCGAGCCCGAGACCGGCAGGGTCGATCTCCCAATGGGTTATGACCCCTCCGGCGACCTCCCAGACTCTGTTGAGGCCCGTCGTGCTCAGCTCGTCCAATCCGTCTGCCCCGTGAACGACCAGGGCGCGGCTCACGCCGAGCTCGGCGAGGGCCTCGGCCATGTGTTCCCCGATCGTCACGGTGGCGACACCGAGGAGCATGTGGTCGACACGTGCCGGGTTGGCGCGCGGGCCGAGGAGGTTGAAGACGGTGCGGATACCGAGGCTGCGTCTCACAGGCACGACATGCTTCATCGCCGGATGGAACGAGGGGGCGAACATGAAGCCGATCCCGGCTTCGTCCACGCACGCGATCACGCCGTCCGGGCCGAGAGCGATGTCCACCCCCAGTGCCTCCAGGACATCCGCAGACCCGCACTCCGAGGACGCCGCACGGTTCCCGTGCTTGGCGACCCGAACCCCGGCGCCGGCGCAGACCAGGGCCGTCATGGTCGAGATGTTCACCGTCCCCGACCGGTCACCGCCGGTCCCGACCACGTCCAGGATGTCGGTGCCGAGGTCGACGGGGATGGAATGGTCGAGCATCGCCCGGACCAGACCCACCATCTCGGGTGACGTCTCACCCTTGGAACGCATCGCCACGAGCCAACCCGCGACCACGACGGGGTCGACATGGCCCTCCATGACGGCGTCGAGTGCCTGCCGGGCCGTCTCCGCGTCGAGATCCTCACGCGCGAGTAGGGCGTCGAGCATGTCGGGCCATGAAAGCAGCGTCTCACCTAGTCCCACCAGACATCCTCCTCCAGGAGCCCACGGGCGATGATCCCCTTCTGGATCTGCGTCGTGCCCTCGACGATTGTGAGCTGCCGGGCGTCACGGTAGTACAGCTCGGTCATGTGGTCCTTCATGTAACCGGCGGCGCCGAGGATCTGGAGAGCGACGTTCGATGCCTTCACCGCCAGCTCAGTGGCGTAGTACTTGGCCATCGAGAGGAAGGCAGCATGCCTCTTCCCGTACTCCCCGCGGTCCGACATCCACGCCGCCCGGTACGTGAGGAGCCGGGCAGCCTCGATCTCGGCTGCTACCTCGGCCATCATCCACTGGAGCCCCTGGAAGTCCCCCAGCGCCTTTCCGAATGCCTCCCTCTCCTTGGCGTAACGGACGGCGTACATCAGGGCCCCCTCGGCCAGCCCGATCCCGCGCGCTGCCACGATCGGACGCATCGAGTTCAGGCCCTCCATCGTGATCCGGAAGCCGTCACCTTCGTCCCCGATGCGCGAGGACGCCGGGACGTGCACCCCATCGAGGATCAACTCACCTGTGTCTAGACCTCGAACACCCATCTTCCTGTCGGTGTTGCCCACCGACAGGCCAGGTGTGTCACGCGGAACGACGAGCGAGACCGTTTGGCCATGATCGCGGGTCTTCGGGTCCTCGAGCTTGCAGAAGACGGTGTACCAGTCGGCCTGCACCACCCCGGATATCCAGCACTTCTGACCCGATATGACGTATCCGTCCCCGTCGCGTCGGGCGACGGTCCGTTGACCCATCACGTCCGACCCCGCATGCGGCTCCGAGAGGGCGAACGCGCCACGCGTCTCGCCCGTGGCGACCGTCGCGACGTAGGAGCGCTTCTGCTCCTCGCTTCCGGCGATGAGGATCGGGCCGGTCGGGAGTCTCGTCAGGAGCAGCATGAGCGCAGCCGTGTTCGAGTACTTGGAGACCTCCTCGATCGCGATCGAGAGCGCGAGGATCCCCCCACCGGAACCTCCGTACTCCTCGGGTATCACGAGTCCGAGCAGCCCTGCATCACGGAAGAGTGCGAAGACGTCCTGGGGGTACTCGTTCGCCTCGTCGATCTCTCGGGCGCGCGGCTCGATCCTCTCGCGGGCGAGCCTCCGCACGGTCTCTTGGAGCTCCTTCAGCTCCGGTGACAGCTCGAAGTCCAAGTCAACTCCTTGTCTCGGTGCCGGCAGCGGCGTCAGATCGTCGCCGTAACAGAGATGAGATCCTCACCGTACGGATTCTCGGATCGCGCCGCGACACGCACCTCACCGTCCGGGAGTCGCTCGAGTATCAGGGACGGCGCCTCGAAGTGGTGCTCGAAGACGGTTCCGACGAGTTGCGGGTTCACGGCGTAGCGGACATTCGTCAAGCGCTCGAGGTGCCTGAACATCCCCTCTTTGAACCATTGTTCTGACCGGAGCTGATGTTCACCCTCCTCGTTGAAGTACCAGGGGGCGTCCCAAGGCCACGAGTTCGCAGACGGCTGGGCTATCACATCGGCCCCGAGACCGTCGAGGACAAGTCCACAGGGCGTGAACTCGGGTTCCTCCGAGGTGTGGGCCTCGTCGAAGCCGTCGTAGCAGATCGCGGTGCCCAGCTTCCCGAACGAGGTCTCGACCACCTCCAGATCGCCGATCTCGCCCGCATCGAGATGCAGGACGTCCTCCTGCGTGGGGACGAGATTGACCTTGCGGACGACCGAAACGCAGTGGCCGTCCGGAGCGAAGGTCAGGCTCGTGTTGTGGACGTGGGCGTCCGAGGCCTTGAACTCGGGGGTGTCGGGGCCGTTCGCGTTGTCGGGTACGAGCGCCGAACCGGCCACGACCCACAGGTCGAAGTCCTTGGCGATGCGGCTGAACGTCGTCCACCAGATTCGCCAGACCTGTGGGGCAACGGCAGTGAAGAAGAGCGATTCGAGCGATCTCGGTCTTCGCAGGACGGCAGTCGCGAGGAGCCTTGGGATCATCCTCGTCGCCGCCCGTCGCATGGCTTCGTTGCTGTCCTTGCTGGAGGCCAGCGCATCGGCACGCCCCGCGAGGGCGAGGAACGTGCCGATGTTCTCGGGCCAGACGGCAAGCGCAGGTACCTCGTGGCTGCCGGAGGTGCCGGCCTCCCTCATCCCCTCGATCTTCTCGGCGTGGCGGCGCATCGCACCCTCGAACGCGTCCGCCGACGCGTACGTGCCGAAGTCGACCTCTGCCTGGACTGCGAAGAGCTGGACGGTCTGCATGCCTGAATTGTTGCACTGCGGGCATGCGGCTTGCAGATGCGGCGCCTCCGCCGCGTGTGCGTCTCGCTGGGGTCGATCAGGCGCTGCGACGCCTGCGCCGGATGATGCGGCGGCGCTCCTTCACGGTTGCACCGCCCCACACCCCGTCCTTCTCACGACGAGCGATGGCGTTCTCGAGACACGCCTCCTGCACACGGCACTCCATGCAGATCGCAATCGCCTCGTCGGCGTCCTCTTCGATCTCCGGATCGGGGAAGAAGATCTCCGGGTCCAGTCCTCTGCACTTCGCCTGGTCTCGCCAAGATCGCATCCTGCTGCCTCCACGGTCGATTATGGATCCCGTCCCCGTCGGGTCGGTGGAGGCACCCCCTGCGCCCCGGCCCCGGACCAGCCCGAGTGTGAGAAACAAGCTCCTATGTCCGCCTGATCTCGGGTATCGGCCGGGCACACCCGAATCTGAAGGAATTCGTCGCGGAAATATCTCGGCACAGAGGGCGCGGAATCTTCACCCCGGTCATCCGAGTGAGCCTGTGTCGGGTCCAGTGTTCGATGGTGGGGTGGACGGGTGGCGGTTGGGTAGGGAGCCGGTTTCCGGTGGGGTTTGTGAAGGTGAGGTCGGTGTTGGGGTTGCCGGTTGTGGTCCAGTGGCGTTCGTGGACGCGCCAGTGGTGGTAGAGGGGCAGAGGGTGACGGGCCCGGCGAGGCCCTCCGACAACCCCCCGGCATCGACCGCGGCACGATCGCGTGTGTGTCCCGGCCCTGTCTCGCACCACCCCGACGTCCTCGAACGCGGCTGGCATGATCGACTCCAGACACCCCCCGAACCAGCGGCCCGAACACCCGTTCGACCCCTTCGCTGGCAGCATCGTAACACCCCCCCTACGACACAAACCACCCGCCACCCGGCCATTTCAGGCAGAGACGAATCCGGCGAGA
>QWHP01000589.1 GCA_021404985.1 Actinobacteria bacterium ATB1 | reverse complement strand
TCCCATCACCACAATGGCTTTCCGGGGAGGCCCGGGCTCGCTCGTGCCACGAATCGCCGAGATCTGGCAGGCAAGGTCCTCAAGTCGACCAAGACTCCTCCGCGGTTTGGTCTTGCTATCGAGAAATCGTTGCGTCTCCTCTGCCATGCGACGGTTGGGCTCTCTGATGCGGGAACAGGTCGCGACCAATTTGCTCATGGTGGGTCTCCCTGGGTGTGAACCAAAACGGGCGCGGGTCGGATGCGCAGGACCGACCCAAGGATCGCCCAATAGACCTCATCGGCGACGCCAGCGACTCGTTGGTGGGCGCGGCCCGCTACATCCCGAAAGGCCCTTCCGAGCGAGGTCTCGGGCACCACGCCCATCCCCACCTCGTTCGTCACGATGACGGCGTGGAACGCCCGCTGTTCCAAGACGCCGGCAAGGGCCTCCACCTGCTCCAAAATCCTCACCTCCGCCTCGTCCCGCAGTAGTAGGTTTGAAAGCCACAGAGTCAGGCAATCGATCACGACGACGTCAGTGTCGTGAAGCTCGAGTAATTTCTCTGCTAGGGCCAGTGGCTCCTCGATGGTGCGAAAGTCAGTCCCGCGTGTGCGGGCATGCTCTGCAATCCGCTCCTTCATCTCTGCGTCCAGGGCCTGCGCGGTCGCGACGAACGCGCGCCGCGTGCCGAGGCTCCGTGCCCGCGAAAGGGCGAAGGCGCTCTTGCCGGATCGGGCTCCTCCCCCGATCAGAACGATCCTGGTGTCGTTACTCATCGACGAGCTCTTTGCTCGCGTTTCCAGTCCTCCACGCCCTGGGCGATGGCCTCTCTGACGGCCGTCCCGATGAGATGGCCGAGCACCGTGTGCTTCCCGGTGTAGCGTGCGGGAACGCCATGCTCATCAGGCGCAGCAATGACGATGCAGTCGGTCCCGGTTCCCGAAGCGGGCTCTCCACTCGCCGTGCTCGGAATGGAGGCCTCGCGGACGGCTAAGGCACGCGCCTCGGAGGCCAACGCGAGCGCTTCAAGGAGCGCTTCGGCAGAAAGGGGGACCGACATCGTGCCGAGCCTCCCCGCCGGTCCTGGCAGATCCCCGGCGCGAAGCGCATTCCCCAGCCCCACGGTAGCGAGACAGCGGGCCTCAAGGTCACCGTAGCGCCTGGTGACATCCACATAGGACTCGAGGTTACGGCTGGTGAGCAACCCGACCGCATCAGCAATCCCTGCATCGCGAAGGCGCATGCACAACAGGTCGCGCGCGTCGACCGGCGGACGTAATTCATCTTCCAAAACCCGGTGCCACGCGACGGCAAGGCTCCGGCGCAATCCCCCGCCAACGATCGCCCAGCTAGCCAGGGTGTGGCTCTTGCCAAATCGCACAATGAGCCACCGTTGTGTCCGCACGATCTCTATTTCTGGGGACCCCTTGAACCGCACCAATGCAGGCGGCGGCAGAGAATGGGCGCGGATCACGACCGCTCCTCCACGAGGAGCGACCGAACGACGGCCAGCGACTCCTCAAAATCGACCTCACGAAAGACTTCGAGCGTAAGCACTCCACGATACGATGCACCCAGCAGAGTGTCGATGACCCAACGAGCACGCTCGCGCGGGTAATATTTGAGTGAGCGGTGGTCTCGCCCCGATGGGTCTACGCCGTGCCACTGGATCACCCGCGTACGGTGTAGGTTCCGGAGCAGCAACTCTTGCTCCGGAC
>QWHP01000207.1:7776-13495 GCA_021404985.1 Actinobacteria bacterium ATB1 | reverse complement strand
AGGATTCCGGCCCAGTGAGGTTCTGGACCCAGTCGACCGACGTCACGCAGGCAGCCGAAGCACGCCTTGCACTCGAACGCGCCAAGGACGAGGCGATCGCTGCGAACAAAGCCAAGTCGGACTTCCTCGCCGCGATGAGCTACGAGATGCGCACGCCGATGACAGATGTCCTCGGGACAGCGGACGTGCTCCTTCAGGGAGACCTCGAACCCCGGCACCGCACCGAGATCGAGACGATAAAGGCAGCGACCGACAAGCTGCTCGACATCGTTGGATCCGTGCTCGACCATGCTCGCATGGAGGCCGGAACATTCGAGCTCCGTCCACGGGTATTCGATCTGTGCGAACTGTTGGGAGAGGTGACCGGCAGGGCCGAGGTGCTCGCCGAGATGCGCGGGCTCGCTTTCGGCTCGAGGATCGACCCGTGCGGGTTCCGCGATGCGGAAGCCGACCCCCGGGCCGTTCGTCGAATCATCGGCAACGTCGTCAGCAACGCTGTGCGCTACACGGACTCGGGCCGGATCGAGCTCGTTGCCGGATGCGAGGCGTTCGACAGGAAGCGGGCATTGCTCAGAGTCACAGTGACGGACACCGGCAGGGGAATCCCACCGGACATGCTCGACTCGGTCTTCAACGAGTTCACGACGGTCGACGGCATGACGGGGGGGACCGGACTCGGACTCACGATCGCGAACGAGCTTGCCGGGATGATGGGTGGGAGAATCGGCGTCGAGAGCGATCTCGGGAGGGGCTCGAGGTTCTGGATCGAGTTGCCAGTGGGGATCGCCGACGTTGAAGGCGCCACCGAGCCGGCACCGGCTGTCCGCGAAGCGAGCACCCGTGCGGAATCCGATGGATCACCCCAGCCACCGATGCGCGTGCTCGTCGCCGAGGACAACAACGTGAATCAGAAGGTCCTCTCTCGGATGCTCACATCCCTCGGACATGAGACAGAGGTAGTCGCCAACGGCGCAGACGCGGTCGAGGCATGCACTTCCGGCGACTTCGACGTAGTGCTGATGGACTGTGCCATGCCGGTGATGGACGGGTACGAGGCCACACGGCGAATCAGGGCCCTCTCGACGCCGATGGCGGAAGTCCCGGTGATCGCCGTCACGGCCCACGCTATGAAAGGTGCAGCACAACAGTGCTTCGAAGCCGGGATGGATGCCTACCTGGCAAAGCCTTTCGGGATGCGTGACCTCACTGAGAAGCTCGAGGAATGGCGGACACGGAGACACGAACCCACCCCGGCCCGAAGCAGCGCAACCTGACCGCACACCCCCGGGTCTCCGAGATCAGGGCTTGGAATCCCGAACGACCCACATCGCGAAGAACTGGGATCCACCGCCGTAGGCATGACCGAGAGCGGTCGAGGCTCCATCCACCTGATGCTCGCCCGCCTGACCCCTCACCTGCATCGCCGCCTCGGCGAAGCGGAGCATCCCAGACGCACCGATAGGGTTGGTGCAGATGACCCCACCGGACATGTTCCACGGGATGTCCCCGTCCAGCGCCGTGGCGCCCTCCTCCGTCAGCTTCCAGCCTTCGCCCTCGGGCGCGAAGAACAGGTTCTCCAGCCACTTGGGCTCGAACCAGCTGAACGGCACGTAGACCTCGGCGCAGTCGATCTCCTTTCGAGGATCCGTGATGCCCGCCTGGGCATAGACGTCCTTGGCGCATTCCTGCCCGGCAACTGGATTCACCTTGTCTTGTCGGGCTAGCATGGTCGGCTCTGAACGCCACGACATGCCGTGGATCCAAGCAGGACGCGCCTGGCCGCTCTCGGCATGGCTCTCCGACGTCAGGACCATGGCGCACGCCCCGTCCGACGACGGGCAGGACTCGAGGAACCGGATCGGATCCCAGAGCATCATCGAGTCGCGCACGTCTTCGTACGTGACCTTCATCTGCTTGTGGGCATAGGGGTTCAGGAGTCCGTTGTTCGTGTCCTTCACGGCAACCCGGATGCCGATGTCGCCAGGGACATGGTGCCGTTCGATGTACGCACGGACGTACGGAGCGAAGTAGCCGCCGGCGCCGGCCACGAGCGGCGGTGCGAAGGGGATCTTCATGGCGAGTGCCCACATGGCATTCGACTCCGACTGCTTCTCGAAGGCGACCGTGAGGACCCGCTCGTGGACACCCGCCTTCACGAGATTCGCCGCGACGATCGCGGTGGAGCCCCCGACGGAGCCTGCCGTGTGCACTCGGAGAATCGGCTTCCCGGGGGCACCGAGCGCATCGGCGAGGAAGAGCTCGGGCATCATCAGACCCTCGAACGTGTCCGGAGCCTTGCCGATGACGATCGCGTCGATGTCCGCCCAGGTCATCTGGGCATCTTCCAGGGCACGCTTGGCGGCCTCGCGGACCAACCCGGGCATGGAGAGGTCTTCGCGCTGGGTGTTGTGCTTGGTCTGGCCGATCCCGACGATCGCAACGTTGTTCGCCATCTCCAGCTCCTCACCCGTCGCCTTCGAGCACACACACGAGGTTCTGTTGCAAGCACGCCCCGGATGTCGCATGCGCCAAGGCACGACCTGCTGCGCCATCGAGGATGCGTTGCGCGGCCTCGCCGACGCGCGTGAGCCCTGCCACCATCAGCGGGTTCGCGCAGAGCGCACCGCCCGACGGGTTGACTGACGCCGTGGACGAGTCGATGCCCAGGACCTCCTCGAGGATGATGGACTGGTGCGTGAACGGAGCGTGCAACTCCGCTATGTCGAAGTCCCCTGAAGCACCTGCCTTCTCGGCGGCGATGCGCGTCGAGGCCGACACCGTCAAGTCGCGGTTGCCGAGCGGGGCCGCCTCGATCCTGTGGTCGATCCCCCGGATCCAGGCAGGCGACGGAACCAAGTCCCTTGCCCTGCCATCTGCGGCAAGGATGACTGCGCTGGCTCCGTCGCTGATTGGTGGGCAGTCGTGGCGGCGCAGGGGCGCCACGAACGGCGGCTCGGACAGTAGCTCTTCGACCGTGAAGTCCCCTACCACCTGTGCGCAGGGGTTGGAAGTGCCGTTCTTCCGGTCGCGCACGGCGACGGCGGCCATGTCTGCTTCCGTATGGTCGGTCGAGTCCAGGAAGGCACGGGCCTGCAACGCGGCGAGGCCGACGGGGTCGACGCCGAGCGGGTAGAGGAGGTAGGGGTCGAGCTGTAGGCGCATCACATCCGGCAGATCCCCTGGTGATCCCTTTCCGTAGGCGAAGACGAGCGCTGTGTCGACCTCACCCGTCTGGATCTTGACCCATGCCTCGTAGAGTGCCCACGCACCGTCCATCTCGACATGGCTCTCGTTGATGGGAGGCCAGGCTCCGTATGCGTCGAGCGCGGCGACG
Organism: Actinobacteria bacterium ATB1; assembly: GCA_021404985.1. Classification (GTDB taxonomy): domain Bacteria; phylum Actinomycetota; class Acidimicrobiia; order UBA2766; family UBA2766; genus QWHP01. The sequence continues at coordinate 10,161 of QWHP01000207.1, read as the reverse complement.
AACGAGAATGGCATCCCCGCCTGGAAGTCGGTGGAGCCGTGCACGACGAAATCGATGTCCGAGCGGTCGAGGCCCACCTTCTGGCGGACCTCGTGCAGGACCGGCATCAGGATCTCGACCTCGTTGCGATCCGAGTCTCGGCGCACGTTCGGCGCCTGGGCAAAGGAGACGACTGCAACCTCTCTCACGCCGGCCTCCTCACATGTGGTCCTTGTACGACGCGGGATCGGCGTCCGGCTCACCTGTCGGCCGGAAGTACCTGATGGATTCGAGTGTCGGGGCGAGATCGTCGTCGTCCACCCACACCGCCTCGATCCTCATGCCCGCGTGGATCGCCTCTACGTCCGCCTCCTGGATGAGCGCCTGGAACGGGATGTCCGCTCCGTCGAGCAACACCTGGGCACAGACATATGGGCACTCAACGGCCTGCCCGGCGAACGGGACGTTCACGACACAGAAGGTCGTGATAATGCCCTTGTCACCGAGCTCGACATCCTGCTCGGTGGGTTCCCCATCCGCCGGGTCCGAGCCCCTCGGCGGCACGTACACGAGGCCGGTATCCCCGTGTCGCTGGCCGACCAGCCGCTTCTCGGGAATGTGGGCGAGGAACCGGGACGCGGCCTCGCCTGCGGTGTAGTCGTACTGGATCGATACCGGCACGACGATCCCGGTCACAAGATCCTCGGTCGCACCTTCGCTCACTGTGCCCCCTCGGGTTCGAAGCACTCGATGTCGAGGATGCTGCCGCTGCGTTCACTCGCCCACCGCGCCCGAACACGCATGCCGGTGGAGATGGCCTCGGCCGACCCGGCGTCCACCGCATGCACGAGTGGGGTGTCCGCGCCGTCGAGCCTCACGAGAGCCCATGCGAAAGGCCGATCGAACGGATGGTAGGGACGCGGATCGGAGACCCATGCCCACGAGGTGACGACGCCGCTGTCGGCCACGTCGACGAGGGAATCGGGCCCGAGGTCTTCGTATGTGTCGGGATCGAACTCAGTGGGTGGAACGAAGACCTTCCCGGTGCTCGTGCGCATGCCCTTTACCTTCCCGTCCCGCAGACCGGTGACGAAGTGACTCAGGACCGGGCCGAGACTGCGCGTGTAGTCGTATGCGATGACGTGCGGCGCAGTAAACGAGTGCTCGGTCATGCCTACCCCTCCTGCCGTCGGGCTCATGCCACAGGCGTGGTGTCGGTCCCCTCGATCGACAGAGTTGTAACACGTTTCATTTTTCCGTGGCAACCCGCCTGCAGACGACGGCGAGCACGCGCGGAATGTCCGACGACTGGGCGTAGGCGGGGGCGAGCGCGAGAAATCCCGGCGGGGGGTGGGGTTCGAGAACGCGCTCGATCGCGAGGCCGGCGTCGACGAACGCGTTCAGGTATCGCGACAGCGGCCTGTGGTGGAAGGTCAGGAACACCCCCCTGTCGACTTCCTCGAGCGTGGCCTGCTCGGCCAGGTAGGGACCCACTCGCCAGTAGCTCTCCTCGAGGATACGGTCGTCGATCCAGCCCGAGTCCGGTGTCTGGAAGAGAGGATGGTTCAGCACGACCACGACTCGGCCACCCCGACGTGTCACTCGGGCAAGTTCCTCGATGGCTTCCTCGACCGCCGCAACGTGCTCGAGGACGAGTACCGCCACGGAGGCGTCGAACACCCCGCCGCGGACCGGCAGGGCTTCGAGTGACCCGCGAACGTACAGCGGTGACAAGGGGGACACTCCGCGCTCTGGACCCCGAAACGAGGATGCGGCGGCAAGCTGCGCCTCTGACAGATCGCACCCGATCGTGCCGGCACCGGACTCGGCGAACAGCCTCGCGACCTGTCCCTCGCCGCAGCCCGCATCCAGAATGCGGTCTCCCAGAGTGGGTGCGACGAGCTCGCGCAACAGCGGCAACAGCTGCTCCTCGTACTCGGGGTCCATCCCCTCGGTGAAGTTCGCACGCCACCAGTCGGCGTGCTCCTCCCATTCGGTTGACGGATCGGAATAGGCGTCGTCCACGCCGGGAGTCTTGCAGAGGACGCCGGAGCCGACCCCCCCCTCTGCGTCGCCCTCTCCCTTGACATGCCGTCGCCTGGGACCGCAGGCTTGCTGCCCGGGGTCCGGCGATTGGCGGAGGAGACGGATGAGCTCGGAGGGAAGGCGGTCCTTCTCGGATTCTCTCGATTCGCTGCACCAGCGGGCGATCGACGCAGCCGGCTTCGACGACTTCGGCGATCCCTCCTATCTCGAGGGACTGCGCAAACTCCTTCAGGCATATGACGAGGAGGCTCGACTCCACCCGACGGGCATGGAGATGACGGAAGGCTCCATCGTGCACGTCCTCACCCAGCGTCTCCGGACGGAGGAGATGTGGAAGCGGCACCCCGGGGTTCTCGCGAC
>QWHP01000207.1:0-7742 GCA_021404985.1 Actinobacteria bacterium ATB1 | reverse complement strand
CGTGGGAGGACCACCCGGATTTCCAGGCGTCCCAGGCCGAGATGGACGGGATGTTCGGGACAGACCCATCGCTGAAGACGATGCACTTCACGACCGCTGCCGGACCCTAGGAATGCAGGCCCTTCCTCGCCCAGAGCTTCACGGACGACTCGTTCGAGGTGACTGCAACGATCCCGAGCTATGAGGAGTGGTATCACTCGACACGGCACGAGAAGACGTACGAGCGCCACAAGCGTCTCGTGCAGCTCGTCGGGTCGACCGACACCGAGAGGCGGTGGCTCCTCAAGTACCCGGTGCATCTCAGGCAGCTCGACGTCCTGCTCGACGTCTATCCGGACGCTTGCGTCGTCCACACGCACCGGCATCCGACGGAGGTGATCCCCTCCTACACGAACATGGTCACGGGATACAGGGCCTCTTCGAGGAGGACGTCGACAGGGAAGACATCGCGAGGCACCAGCTCGCCGGGTGGGCCGGCGCCTCGAACATGGCGGTGGAGATCCGGCAGCGCTTCCCCGAGGGGCAGTTCTTCGACCTCTACTTCGAGGACTTCATGGCCGACAGGGTCGGCAGCGTGCGACGGATCTACGAGCACTTCGGGCAGCCCTGCACCCCCCAGACGGAGGCAGCACTCGAACGCCACGCGGCCGAGAACCCGCGGGGGAAGCACGGCAGGCACGAGTACTCGGCGAGGGGGACGGGTCTCACCGAAGGCGAGATCGTCGACGCGTTCGGGCCCTACCTGGCGCGGTTCTACCCCGAGGGGGAGGCCCCGAGGTGACCGACCCTGACCCTCTCGGGAGTCGATCCCTCACCGGTCACGAGGAGGACCTGCTGGCCTGCGCCGCAAGCCTGCTCCCGTCAGGGGCGCGCCATCCCACGATGAACCCAGCGCACGCGATGGTCGTCGGGACCGCGTCGGGATCGCGCCTCACGGACGTGAGCGGCAACGAGTACATCGACTATCTGCTCGGCTCCGGACCGATGCTCCTCGGGCACGCACATCCCGCTGTGACCGAGGCTGTCTCGGAGCGCCTCCGGATGGGAGGGAGCTACCTGCTCGTGAGCGAACCGACGATCGAGCTCGCCGTGAAGCTCGTCGAACACGTGCCGTGCGCCGAACGCGTCTGTCTCACCTCGACGGGATCCGAGGCTGTGATGCATGCATTGAGACTGGCGCGTGCGTTTCGCGGCAGGGACAAGGTCCTCAAGTTCGAGGGTGGATACCACGGACAGGGGGACTGCGTCCTCATGAGCAACCAGTGGACACGCACACCGGCCGACTTCCCCACACCGGTGCCGAACTCGCTCGGGATCCCGCATTCCGCCGAGACTGAGGTGCTCGTCGCCCCCTTCAACGACCTCGCGGCAACGACGGCGCTGATCGAGCGGTGGGAGGACGACCTCGGCACCGTGATCGTCGAGCCGATGCAGAGGACCATTCCGCCGGTGGCCGGCTTCCTCGAAGGCTTGCGGGACCTCACTGCACGCACGGGGATCCCGCTCGTATTCGACGAAGTCGTCACCGGTTTCCGTCTCGGCCTCGGAGGGGCCCAGTCCCATTACGGTGTGACGCCAGACCTCTGCGCTCTCAGCAAGAGCATCTCGGCCGGCTTCCCACTCGCAGCCGTGTGCGGCCGCGGTGACATCCTCGAGCTCGCCGAGGGCTACCGCAAGCTCACCGGTGGCTACGTTTCGCTCACCGGGACCTACAGCGGCAATCCCGTGTCCTGTGCTGCGGCGTGCGCGGCGATCGAGGTGCTCGAGGGAGAGGGCGTCTATGACGCCATGTACGCCATCGGGAACAGACTGAGGATCGGGCTGGAGTCGCTCTTCGCCGACAGAGGCATCACGGTGCGCGTGAGCGGTGAGGCCCCGGCATTCGAGGTGTGGTTCACCGACATTGATCTCGTGGACTTCAGGTCGACGCTCGCCGCCGATCAGGCACTCTCCGCACGCTTCGCCTCGGGCCTCTTCGAACGGGGCGTGTTGAAGGCCCACGAGAAGTTCTTCCTGTCGCTCGCTCACACCGACGAAGACGTCGACCTGACGCTCGAAGCGTGTGCCGGCGACATCGACGCCCTCTGACCCATACCGCCCGCACAGTCACGTGGGCGAATCCAGACACGCCAGACGCACCCAAATCCGCCCACGTGGACGTGGACGCGGGGGCGCAAGGAGGACAAGGCGGGGGCGACCTACGGGGCGAGGACCGCCGCCATGGCTGCCTGCACCCGGCCACAGGTTCCGTTGGCGGTCACGACCAACGTGTCCGCGGCTGCCATCCAGATCGCTGCGCATGATTGCGGGTCGGACTCCACAATCCAGACCGTCTCTCCTGCGATGTCCACATCGCGCGCCGACTCGCCCATCGTCGCGGGCAGCAGGGCCGTCTCCGCCGAGAGCGATTCGTCGAAGACGATTGCGCTCAGCACCACGGCAGCAGAGCCCTCCCCGGGGGTCTCGGGCACCATGACAGACGCAGCGATCCTCATCCCTTCAGGTGCGTGCCCGCTCGCGTCCGGTACGGACTCGAGCGTCCAGCCGGGAACGGCGTCCGGCAGGTATGCGGCCGGATCCTCCGGGTGTGCCGCCGCCACCCTCTTGGCCGCCCGGGCCTCGACGGACTCGACAGTGTTCCCGCATCCGGTGACCAGCAGGGCCGACATGCCGAGGACGGCTGCGAACGCTGCCAATATCACGGCGGGCAGAGCGAGGCGAGGCGGAGTGACGACGAGATGGCGCATGGCTGTGCACCAAGGTCTATGACCCCCGTCTGAGACTCATGTGAGAATCCCGCAAGTGCCTCACTGGGCGGCGACGGGGCGGGACACCAGACCTAACACCTCGTCCAGGCGGGCCGGCACGATCCGCACAGGGCTGCTCCAGTCCTGCCGGCCGAGGAGCCACCGGGTGAGATCGATCGGGGTCGGTCTGTACTTCCTCTTGGCGGGCTCGAGGAGCTCCGGGGGCATCCTGACGCCTGCGGCTTCGAGGATCTCGATCGTGAACTCGGAGCAGATCATGCGCGTGTCCGAGTCGAAGGAGCCGGCCAGACGGCGGAGGCCCCGGGCCAGCACATTGGACACAGGGGCGGCTGCCAGAGCCGCCATGACCCATCGGCAACCCTTGGGAATCGCCAGGAGCGCCGTGAGCACCGCCAAGATGGGAAGCAGCCACGCCGCCGCGTCGAACGCGTGCCAGGCGATCGTTCCGTAGTCGTAGGCCCAGCCCTTCTCGCCAAAGCTTCGGGCCTGCAGCGCGATCGCCCTCCTGAGGTCGTCATCCTCGAACCGGATCAGGTATCCGCGTGACAAGTTCCTCGACCTGATCACGCACCCACAAGCCACCGCCTCGGCAACCAGCCACTTTCCGTCATCATCACTCGGGGCCCTCCCGACGATCACCGCATTGTGGTTCAGACCGTCGAGTTGCTTCAGCCTTATGAGCCTCGAGACGAGCGCATCGCTGCTCTCGGCCACGACGCACCCTGCGAGGTCGTCCAAGGTCTTGTCGTCGTCAGCCCCACGCAGGAGGGGCCGGCGGGCCTGTTCCCGCGCAGAGCCACCTACTGGCATTCGAACGTCAGGTCGGACTCGGTCGGTCACGTCACCGGCATTCTCCACGCAAGCCGGACGCGACTCAAGCCTCCTGCCCCCAAACCTCGGATTCAGTACCCGAGGCGGCTGATCGCGTCTGCGCGCCGCTGCCAACTCGGCGACACCTTGACTCGCAGAGCGAGGTGGATGCGCCTGCCCAAGAGCCCCTCGAGTTGCTCCCGGGCCCGCGTGCCGACCTCCTTGAGGAGCGCCCCCTTCTTGCCTATCACGATCCCCTTCTGGGACTCGCGCTCGACGTAGATCGTCGCCTCGATCCGCACCAGCCCCGGGGTGTCGCCGGTGCCGCTCTCGACGTCAACCGCCCATCCGTCTTCCAGGCCGTCGATCTCGTCGACCATCACGGCAATCGAGTGCGGCACCTCCTCACGGGTGCGCCGGAGCAGTTGTTCGCGCACGAACTCGGACACCAGGTGCCTGTCCGACTGGTCCGTCGTCATGCCCTCGGGAAACATGGGTTCACCGGCGGGCAACAAGGCGAAGAGCTCGTCTGCGAGCAGCGCGACGCCGTCCCCGGTGAGAGCGCTCACGGGAACCCATGCTGCGAAGTCGTGCAGGCCACGACTCGCGTCCGTCTGACGCGCAATCGTGGCGGAATCGCACCTGTCGATCTTGTTGAGAACGCAGACGACCGGACTCCCCCGGGGCAGCCATCCGGCGAGCATCTCGTCTCCCCGTCCGAGCCCCGCCTCGGCGTCGACCACGAAGCAGACGGCGTCGACTTCGGAGAGCTGGTGGCGGGCAATCTCGTTGAGCTTCTCACCGAGGAGGGTCACGGGCTTGTGAACGCCCGGGGTGTCGACGAGGACGAGCTGGGACCCGTCCCGGTTGACGACCCCGCGTATCGCCGTTCTCGTCGTTTGGGCGACCTTGGACGTGATCGCGACCTTCTCTCCGACGAGAGCGTTCACCAGCGTCGACTTCCCGACGTTCGGCCTCCCGTACAGAGCCACGAACCCGAAGCTCACGAAGCGGAGCGTCCGTTCTCGTACATCCCCCCGGCGGCCTCCTCTGCCGGTGCATGCAAGTCGACCGTCTCGACGCGATGACCCGACACCTCGACTGCGACGAACGTGACTCCAGACGGCTCGTCTCTCGCCGTGTCCCCAACATCGGGAACACGACCGAGGAGCGCCATCATCGCTCCGCCGACGGTGTCCGCATCCTCGACGTCCACCCTCACCCCGACCAGATCTGCCACGTCGTGAAGCGGGAATCGCCCGGCGACGCGGAACGCCCCGTTCGGACCCAGCATGACAGGAACCTGGTCGGTGTCGCCTCGAGCGTCACGAGCCCTGCAGTCCCGCCGTGTTCGTCCACGACGACGGCCAGATGGACCTTCGCCTGGCGCATCTCGCCCAGCAGGTCGACGGTCCGTTTCTGCTCGGGCACGAAATAGGGTGGTCTGAGCCTGTACCGGACCGGCTCGGACGGATCGACGTCCTTCCCGATCAGATCCTTCATGTGGAGGAGCCCGACGATGTCGTCGATGTCGCCTTCGCGCACCGGAAGGCGGCTCAGCCCCGTCCTCGAAGCGATCTCGAGCGCTTCCTCGACGGAGGTGTCGGCATCGACCGTGACCATGTCGGGACGAGGCACCATGATCGAGCGGACGATGGTGTCCCGGAACTCGAGGACCGAGTGCAGAAGCTCGGCCTCCTCCGGGTCGATCACCTCGCCGACGGACGCCCGGTCCAGGACCTCCCGCAGCTCGACCCCTTCGACCTTCGCCCTTCGAGAGCGTTGAAGCCGGCGGAGCGGGAGCGAGACGAAGACCGCCACCGGACCGACGACGGCGGAGATCGCGCGAAGGACGCCAGCGAATGCGACAGCCACCTCGGTCGGTCCCCGCCGCACGATCAGGATCCCGACCGCCCGCTGGAGGAGGTAGACGAGGACCACGGTGACCGGAAGGGCGAGCAGGAGCCAGGCACCTGTCACGTGGCGGAGGAGCATCACTGCCGCCAGGATCGCCGTCGCCTGGGTGAAGAGGACGCGAAGGAAGATGAGCGCCTCGGGCAGAGGGTCGGACTCGACGAGCATGCCCTCGAGCTTTCTGGCCCGGCGCGAACCCTCGTCCGCCAGGTCGCGCACCTGTGTCCGACCGGCCCTCGCAACTGCGACGTCCAAGGCCGCTGCCAGACCGGCCAGTGCCGCGAGGGCCACGACGGCGAGCCAGCCAGCGACATCCACGGCCCAGGACGAATCTGGCGTCACGGCGCTCTCCCCGAGAGGGCCGAACCGCGCCCTGGCACGAGGCGGAGTCCGGCCGGCAGGACCCTCACCCGACGAGCTCGCGTGTTCCTATCGGGAGGGTCGTCGTCCCTCATGTCTCCTCACCTGAGAACTCCGCGAGCAGCTCACGTTCCCTGGCCTCCATGCGGTCGGCCTCCGCGTCCCTGCCGTGGTCGTATCCGAGAAGATGGAGAACCCCGTGCACGAGGAGCAGATCCAGCTCGGCCTCGTACCCGAGTGACTGTGCCTTGGCGTTCTCGTGCGCGACGTCGGGACAGATCACGACGTCACCGAGAAGCAACGGGAGCTCCTCACCCTCTTCCTGCGATGCCCTGATCCTGGGGTCGTCCTCGATCGGGAAAGCGAGAACGTCCGTAGGCGCGTCCCGGTTCATGAAACGCCGGTTCAGGCCTGCCATCGTCTGCCGGTCCACCGCCATGATGGAGAGCTCCGCCGAGGGGTTGATGTTCTCGGCATCGAGGACGTGCTGAGCGAGAGCGCACAGGCGACCTCCGTCGACATATCGCTCCACCTGTTCGTCAGCGAAGAAGACGTCCGCCATGCGCCTGGTCACCACGACGTCACGACCCCTTCCCGCGACGGGGAATGCCTCGCTGTGCACCCCTCGGTGCGCCTCGAGGTGCAGTGACACGCTTGCGACGCGTACCTCGATCTGCGTCGGTTCCCCCGCGCTCCCCGGCGGACCCGGCCTTTTCGTAGGCATCGATGATCTTCGCAACGATCGGATGGCGTACGACGTCCTCGCTTCCGAGCTCGACGCGCGCGACTCCCTCGAGCTCGAAGATCTCGGACGGGACGGTCGTGAGGCCCGACCTGTCCGTACCGGGCAGGTCGATCTGGGTGACGTCGCCTGTGACCACGGCCTTGGAGCCGAACCCGATGCGAGTGAGAAACATCTTCATCTGCTCGGGCGAGGTGTTCTGGGCTTCGTCGAGGACCACGAAGCTGTCGTTGATCGTTCTGCCGCGCATGTACGCGAGTGGGGCGACCTCGACGGCCCCCCGCTCGGTCAGCCGGCCGGTCGCCTCTGGGCCGAGGATGTCGTAGAGAGAGTCGTACAGAGGACGAAGGTACGGGTCCACCTTCGCGAGGAGGTCGCCGGGAAGGAAGCCGAGCTTCTCTCCCGCCTCCACCGCCGGCCGAGTGAGGATGATCCTCTGGACCGCCCTGTCCTGCAGCGCACCCACTGCTGCAGCCATCGCGAGGTAGGTCTTTCCCGTGCCTGCCGGCCCAATACCGAAGGTGATCGCATTCCTTTCTATGGCCTCCACGTAGCGCTTCTGACCCACCGACTTCGGTCGCACGATCCGTGCTGGTGTGCTTATCACGTTGTGTGTGAGCACGTCCGAAGGGACCTCACCTCTGCGGACCATCCCGATCGTCCTCTGCAGAACCTCCCTGTCCAGGAGATGTCCCTGTTCGGCGAGGAGGACCAGCTCCTCGTAGAGCGCCTGGACGGCTTCGGCCTCCGCCGGACGTGCCCGCACGTTGATCTCGTTCCCACGAACGAGTATGTCGGCATCGAACTCGGCTTCGACGATCCTGAGGAGCTCGTCGTTTTGACCGAGGAGGGCGACCATGAGCGCGTTGTCAGGCACGTCAACCTTGACTTCGGCAAGGGTCGTCTCTGTCAGGGAACGTCACCTTTCGTCTCGCAGCCGGTCAAGTGTATGGCACCCTTGCCCGGGTCGAAGCGACCATCCGGGGGATCCGAAGGGCTGGAGGGGGCCTCCTGTGCCTGCTCCCATCTTCCACATACCCCATGGCCATCGGCGTGGTCGACAAGAAGATGCACGACCCTTCCCACAAGACCAGCGTGACCGGACAACTCGGCCTTGAGATAGTTGCTCGCGGTCCCGGTGAGCCTCG
>QWHP01000206.1 GCA_021404985.1 Actinobacteria bacterium ATB1 | reverse complement strand
AGAACGGCCGAGGTGCTCCAGGGGACCCTGGACGATTCGAGGGCGGACTCCGCCGCCCTGGACTTCGGGTACAGCGCGGCGGAGGACGATCTGAGGGCGACCTTCGAGCTCGAACCCGACGCCGCCTGGGTGGCTCAGAGCATTCCGATCGAGGATGTCGAAACCCTCTCCGACGGTGGCTGTCGAGTGGTGGTGGCCAGCCCGGACCGCGAGTTCCTCGTCCAGCTCGCGATGCGCCTCGCGGGGTCGTTGCGCAGGGTAGAACCGGCGTGGCTGAAGAACGACCTGCGCCAAAGGGCCGATGGTCTCTTGGGCCTTCAGGAACAGGCGACCAGACTGGGCGGTTAGCGGTCCCACAGGGGTCCGTACCGGCCCCCTACCGGGCAAGCCACACATGACAGGGATTCCAGTCAAGAGGAAGGTCGACGGGTGAATCTGCATCAGCGGTCATGGAGCCCTCCGCGACGCACTACTACCAGCCCCTGTGGACGCTCGTCGGGGCCGGAGAGGTCGACGTGGCCAAGACCGCGCGGCGGCAGTCCCGGGTCATGCCCCAGGGAGTGCATTGGATTCAGGACCGTGTCGAGCACGTCGAACCGGCAGACCGCACGCTGACGACGCAGACGGGTGTCGTCATCGGTTACGACTATCTCGTGATGTGTCCGGGAATCCAACTCGACTGGGACGAGATCCCCGGTATGCAGTCCGCCGTCGGACACGACGGGGTGTCGAGCAACTACGGGTACGACCTTGCTCCGAAGACGTGGCAGTTCCTGAGCGAGTTCAGGGGCGGCACGGCGGTCTTCACCCAGCCGGCGGGTCCTATCAAGTGCGGAGGTGCGCCCCAGAAGATCGCCTACCTGGCGGCAGACCACATCAGAAGACAGGGGATAACGGGCGCGCGGGTCGTGTTCGCAACGCCAGCCGACAGCATCTTCGGGGTTCCTGAGTTCGCGAAGGCGCTCGAAGAGGTCATCGCCGACTACGGGATCGACGTCATGTACGGACACGAGTTGAGAGAGGTGCGGCCGGAATCACGCCAGGCTGTCTTTTCCTCCGGCGAAGGTTCAACGACGATCGAGTACGACTTCATGCACGTGGTACCGCCCATGAGCGCCCCCGACTTCCTCAAGAAGTCGGCCCTTGCCATCCCGGACGACGCCAAGGGCTGGGTTTCCGTCGACCCGGGAACGCTCCAGAGCACCGACTTCCCAGAGGTGTTCGCTCTCGGAGACGCATCGGGCAGTCCCAACGGGAAGACGGGGGCAGCGGTCCGCAAGCAGGCACCTGTGGTGGTGGAGAACCTGTTGGCGGTGATCGCTGGCCTCGAGCCCACGGCCACCTACGACGGCTACACGTCGTGCCCCCTCGTGACCGGCTACGGCAAGATGCTCCTCGCCGAGTTCGACTACAGCATGAGGCCCCATCCCACGATCCCGCTCATCGACACCACGAAACCGCGGACCGACATGTGGTTCCTGAAGAAGTACGGACTGCCCTTCATGTACTGGAACCTCATGCTGCGAGGCTTTGGTTAGACATCGGCTTGACCAGGCACGCGGCACCGCCACGACGAGGCCGCGATCCCGGGTTTGGATCCAGCCTGCGGGTCCGGGACCCTACGACAGATGCCGGCTCGCTGCGGCCTCCCCGAGGGGGTTCTGGCCTCCGGTGGAGGAGCCGTCCACGGCGAGGTCGAGCGGGATGGTGAACCGGAACGTCGAGCCTCGCCCCAGCGTCGACTCAACCCAGATACGTCCGCCGTGTGCCTCGATGAGACGTCGGCAGATGTACAAGCCTATGCCGGTGCCTCCGTGCTCGCGCGTCGAGGTGGAGTTCACCTGTGTGAACCGGTCGAAGATCGCCTCGAGATCGCCGGAGTAGATGCCGATCCCGAAGTCCGTCACGGAGACCTCGGCGAACTCGGGATGGCGGTTAACCTCGACGATCACCTTGTCCTGGGAGTACTTGAGGGCGTTGTCGACGAGGTGGGACAGAACCTGTTCGATCTTGGTTCGATCGAAGTGAAGGGGCAGTTCCATCGTCTGTGAGCGGAACAGGACCTCCCTTGGATTGGACCGCTGGCGAAGCCTGTCGCACGTCCCGGTGACGTATTGCCGGACGAAACCCACCATGTCGCTCCACTCGCAGTAGAGGCGCGTCTCGGACTTCTCGGACTGCGAGAGGAAGAGGAGGTCCTCGATGAGGTGCTCGAGATTCTGGGACTGGTCGTCGATCGTCTGCAACGCCTCGAGCACCGACTCCGGAGGCATGTCCCGGACACGGCGGACGAGTGTCTTCACGAAGCCCTTGATGAGTGTGAGCGGAGTGCGGAGCTCGTGGCCGATCACGGCGACGAAGTCGGCGTGTGCCTTCTCTGCCTGCTCCTCCTTCGACTTGTTGTGGAGGACGAGGACGCGGCCGATCTCACGGGCGTCCTTGGTGGTCACGCGTGCCACAGAGGCGACGAAGTGTTCCGGTGTCGGCGTGCCGAGCGTCACGTCACGGGGTCCGTGGTCGCCGCTCAGCAGCATCTCGTCGAGGCCGGAGGGAAGCCGCCCGATGACCGACCTTCCGCGCTCGAAGTCGTTCGAGATCCCGAAGAGCATCTCGGCGGCCGGGTTTATCAGGACGCACTCGCCCGTGAGGGTGGAGACGACGATCGGATCTGGGAACGAGGCGACGATCGCCTTGAGCTCGGCCTCGCGGGTCGCAGTGGCGCTCTGTGTCCAGAGGAGACGAACCGCCGTTGCCGCGTGCTGGCCGAGAACGGCGGCTAGGCGAAGTGAGGTCGCGTCGGGCGCACTGTCCTCGGGCAGGGCAGCGCAGACGAGCCCGACCGGACGCCCTTCCGCCCTCAGGGGGATCGTGACAAGCCCGAGGCACGAGCCTTCGAGGGTTGCGAAAGGTGAGTGGGGCACCGGGGCGTCCACGCGGGGCGCGCTCTCGTGCAGGAGCGCAGCGAAGGACGGGTTCGCGAGAGTGGCCTCGACGCTCTCGCGGGGCAGAGTCCGGAAGAGCGCGGTGTGGAGCTTGTGCGTGTCCTCCTCGAGAAGACACACGAAACCACCATTTCCCCCGAGAACCCGGCAAGCGCCGTCCAGGAGCGCCTCGAGGAGCTGCTTGTGCTCCAGGACGGTCCCGAGCGTGTCACCGGCTGCGACGAGGTTCTCCACCGCCGCCGTGGAGGCCATGTGCGTGACGAGCCCCGCGAGGTCGGCCAGCGTGGTGATCGCCGCCACATGGCGGTTGTCGAAGGTTCCTGTACGCGAGACGGCCACGAGCGCACCGACCGGCCTGTGACGCAGACGGACGGGTGCCGCCAGGATCGAGCGTGCACCGGCCGCCCCTGCCGCAGCGATCGCGTCGGATGTCTGGGCGAGAAGGGGCCGCGTGGAGGATCGGGTGCGGGCTGCGAAGGCGGCGAGCTCGCCGGCAATGGTGCCTGCCACCAGGGAGGCGCCTCCGGTCAAACCGACCCTGAACAGACCGACCTCACGGGTTCCGAGGAGGTTGGCGGCGTGGGACAGGAGGATCGGGATCGCGTTGTCCGGGTCGCCGCCGAGTGCGGCAACCGTCGTCGACAACTGGGTGTGTTCATCTCCGGCGGGGGTTCCGATCCGCCTCTCGGGGTTGCGCATGTGCACCTGTGAGCTCGACCCGGGCCAACGTATGTATCGGTCGCCGCAGGCTGGGCTTGAGATGCAGGGCGTGTGGGCAAGATGTCCTCAAGTCCTCGCTCTCAGCTGCCGACAACCTCGAATAGCCCGAGACCCACCCGGAGTGACCGGGGGACTCGGCCCAGCAGGCCACGCGGATCGTCGATCGTTCCTTCGGTTCGCGACCGACAGCGCAAGACCAGCGACCAAGGGGCGAGGATGAACATCCGTGCGACGTGTCCGAACTGCGGAGATGTCGTGCTGCCACGGGAAGCCATGCAGGTGCGCCTATGTGCGGAGGACAGGAGCGGCACCTACAACTTCGTGTGTCCGCAATGCCGCACGGCCGTCTCGAAGAATGCCGAGGACCGAATTGTCCAACTGCTCGTCGCCGGGGGAGTGAAGCTCGACATCTGGCATCTTCCCGCAGAGATCTTTGAGGAGCGCGTGGGACCACCCATCACGCACGATGACCTCCTCGACTTCCACATCCAGCTCCAGCAGGAGGATTGGATGGCGGACCTGCTCGCCTGATCGTCTCGGGCCATCCCGCGCGCCTCGCGGTTTCGTGGCACGCGCAGCGATCCTCGTTACGTGGGCGGATCTGGTTATCGCATCCGTGATTGGATGCGCCCACGTGGGTGTCGCGGCGTTACGTGGGCGGATCTGGATACCGCATTGATGCTTGGATACGCCCACATGGGTGTCGCGGGGAGATCCGGCATGGGTCGTCACGAGTAGGATTCGGCGGAAGGCTTCCCGTGTGAGGACGAAATGCCCAGCCTGGGAATGGCCGAGATCCTCGTAATCGCCGTCGTGGCCCTCGTGTTTCTCGGCCCGGACAAGTTGCCAAACGCCGCAAGGCAGTTGGGGAAGGCTCTGCATGAGCTGCGCCGCCACAGCGACAACGTGAAAGCGGAGCTGCGGGAGGTGGTCGACGTCGACGGGGTCACCCAGATGCATCGCGACTTCAAGGAAGCCGTCGACTTCCGCTCGGTGCTCACGGACGTGACCGTCGGTGGTGACGGCGCCTCGAGCACCTCGCCGCGAACGTCCCAGACCCCGGAGCCGGTCGGCCCGGCGGAGATCCTCGACGCTGCGACGCTCGACGAGGGTGACAGTCGCAGGCGGCTCCTGCCCGGATCGTCTTCCGACCAGGCCGGACCTCCGGCGGCCGAGGCCCCGGCCGACGAGGACTGAGCTGCATCGATGGCACGTATTCGTGTCCCGCGACCAGGGGCCAAACGCCGCCAGAACCCCGAAGCGGTGATGTCCATCTGGGACCACCTAGGGGAGCTCCGCAAGCGCCTCATCCGGTCACTCGTCTACGTGGCGATCGCGTTCGCGGTCTGCTTCGCGTTCTTCGACCCGGTCCTCGAGATCATCTCCGAGCCGTGGTTGCAGGCAACCGGGGAGGACGCCCTCAAGGTGTTCGCGGCAACTGACCCCGTCGCACTCAAGCTGAAAGTTGTCACCTACATGGCCATAGGCGTCGCCATGCCGTTCATCCTCTGGGAACTGTGGCGATTCGTGGCGCCCGGACTCACTAAGCAGGAGAAGCGTTGGGTGGCTCCCTTCTTTCCGGTCGCCTTCTTCATGTTCTGCCTCGGAGTCTTCATCGGGTACCTCACTCTCCCGCGTGCTGCCGATTTCATGGCGGGTTTCGCGGGCGACGAGGTCCAGATCCTCACCGGCGCGACCTCGTACATCGGCTTCTTCACCTTCTTCATGCTCGCGTTCGGCCTCACATTCCAGTTCCCGATCGTGCTTTTCATCCTCGAGGCGGCCCACATCGTCACTCCCCTCCAACTCCTCGAGAGCTGGAGGGATGCGCTCGTGATAATCGTCGTTTTCGCCGCGGTGATCACCCCGTCGCAGGACCCCTACAGCCTGTTACTCATGGCCGCGCCGATGATCGTGTTCTACTTCGGTGCGATCCTCGTCGGCTGGCTGGCATTCCGGGACCGTGATCGCGACGAACCCTTGGAGGCGTGACGTTTGCCGGTGAAGCGCACGACCAGGACCGCCCGCCGGGCGTCGAACAGGACGGGCCAACGAGGCCGCGTTCGCCCCGTGAGGACTCACGCCGATGTGTCGAGTAGCGCACGCATGCGCGTGCCCAGGCCAGACCGGAGAACCTGGCTCGTCGCAGGAATCGCCGGTCTGCTCGTGGCAGCGGGACTCGGGCTGTGGCTGTTCGTCTTCTCCGGGGGTGACGGCGAGGCCTTGGCTCCCGAGGTCCAGGAACTCGTCACCGGCACGGCGGATGCGCGGGCCGAGCTCGGGAACCTGACCGCCGAGCTCAAAGACCTGATCCTGACCGCCGGTCAGGGAGGGGAGTCGCAGACGTCGGCCGTGGCGGCCGCAGGCGATCTCGTCGAGCGCTCGGACACGCTCACGGCGTCATTTCTCGCGCTGCCGGCGTCCCCCGGCCTATCACTCACCAAGCAGCTCTACACCGCCGCAGCGCGAGCCCTTGCGGAGTCCGCACGTGTGCTCGCCCTTTCGGGTGGTCCCACCGATCCCGCC
>QWHP01000205.1 GCA_021404985.1 Actinobacteria bacterium ATB1 | reverse complement strand
GGAAGAGGGCTCGTCCCTCTGAAAGATCGGGAAGAGGGCTCGTCCCTCTGAAAGATCGGGAAGAGGGCTCGTCCCTCTGAAAGATCGGGAAGCCGTCCTCAGAGAAGGTCGCGAAGGAGCCGCATCGTCCGGTCGCGGCTCTCTCCGGCTATGGGCACTGCGACGTACTCCGTCGCGCCTGCCTCGAAGAGGTCCTCGAGCGCCTTGGCGACGGTGTCCTCGTCTCCGATGATCGCCACGTCCTCGGGAGCCTGTGCGCCCTCCTTGTCGAGCATGGCCCTGTAGGAGGGAAGCATCCCGTAGGACGCGAACTCCTTGGCACACTGCTCGCGCACTCCGGTGACGTCGTCCGTGACGCCCACGGGTAGGCCGGCGATGATCTCGGGATCGGACCGTCCGGCCTCGGCTGCGGCAGAACGGATGGCCGGCGCCACGTGGTCCCGGATCGTGTTGGGTCCCGTCATCCACGTGACGGTTCCCCGGGAGAGCCGGCCTGCGATCCCGAGCATCACAGGTCCGAGTGCCGCGACGAGGACCTCCGGTGCGGGTGCGTGGACGGCAACACTGGCGGTCACCCGGTAACGATCCCCCGCGAAGGCCACGCTCTTGTCCTCCAGCAGTGGGTTGAGTACCGAGAGGTACTCCTGCATGAGCTGTGCAGGCCTCTCGAAGGGCATCCCGTACATTCCCTCGACGACGATCTGGTGCGTGAGCCCAATACCCAGACGGAGGCGGTCACCGATGATCTCCTGCACGGTCAGTGCCTGCGTGGCGAACATGAGTGGGTGGCGCAGCCAGATCGGTACGACGGCCGTGCCGACCTTGATCTCGGGGACGGCCTGGGCGACCGCGGCGATCATCGTCAGGGCGTCGGGGCCGAAGATCTGGGGAGTCCACGCCGTCGGGAACCCGGCCTCGGCCGCCGCTTCGAGCTCCTCCCTGTAGCCCTCCACCGACCCACGTTGGATCCATATCCCGATGTGCATTCCCGCCTCCGTGCCACTTCCTGCCGACGAGTGTCGAACGCTAGTGCCGGGATCGCATCGGGCGCACATGCTTCAATATGCGCCATGGGACACACTCTGGTCATCGACCTCGGCACGACGAGCGTGAGGGGCGTCATCTTCGATCCGGAGGGAAATGCCGTTGCCCACCACCAGATAGACGTGGTCCCGTCCTCCCCTGCACCGGGCCTCGTCGAGCAGGACGCCACCGAACTCGTGGATACCTCCGTCGAGGCCGCGACCGCGGCCGTGGAGGAGGCGGGACTGCCCGATGTGACCTCCGTCGGGCTCGCCGTCCAGAGAGCGACAACTGTCGTCTGGGACGCGAGTTCGGGAGATCCCGTCGGTCCCGCGATCGGATGGCAGGACCTTCGGACGCTGGGCGAGTGCCTCGCTCTCGGTGCGAAGGGGATCCGCATGGCCCCGAACCAGTCGGGGACCAAGGTCGCCTGGTTGGCGCGACAGGCGATGGAGGCCGGGATCCCACTTGATCGCCTGCGCTTCGGGACGCTGGATACCTGGCTTGCATGGAAACTCAGCGGAGGCAGACTCCATGTGACAGACCCGACGAACGCGGGAGTGACCGGACTCGTCACCGACGACGCCTCTGAGTGGGACGAGGCCGTCCTGACTGCGCTGGACCTGCCCGCTTCGATGCTCCCGTCGATTGTGCCCACGTCCGGCGTGTGCGGCGAGGTCCGGATCGGGGCCATGACGATCCCTCTGGGCTCGCTGGTAGGGGACCAGCAGGCGTCGCTGGTCGGTCAGGGCGGCCTGCGTGAGAACGTCGTGAAGACCACGTACGGGACGGCGTGCATGACCGACGTCAACGTGGGCTCGCGGAGGCCCTCCCTCGACGACATCGCCGCATACCCGATCGTCGTCGCATCGACCGGCGACTCGATCTGGTTCGGCCTCGAGGCGACCGTCATCACCGGTGGGGAGACGGTCCGGGAGCTCGTGGACCTCGGTGTGGTCGAGTCACCCGCAGAGGTGTCGAAGCTCGCCGCCGAGGTGGAGGACTCCGGGGGTGTGCGTTTCGTACCGGCACTTCTCGGGCTCGGCACCCCTTATTGGGACTATGGGGCACGGGGGACGGTCGTGGGGATGTCGCTCGGGACCGACAGGAGGCATCTCGCCCGGGCCTCCCTGGAGGGCATCGCCGCACGCGTCACGGAATGCGTCCGTGAGATCGAACACGAGACAGGTGTCCCGGTCGAGATGCTGCGCGTCGACGGCGGCGCTGCGACGTCGGACGTCCTGTGCCAGTCGCAGGCCGACATGCTCGGAGTGCCGGTGGAGAGATCTGCCCAGCTCGAGGCGACCGCGCTCGGAGCCGCTCTCCTCGCCGCCCTCGCCGTAGGGGAGCTCGACCTCGATGCGGCTCTCTCGATCCCCGAAGTCGAGCGCGTGTTCGAACCCACGTGGGACGAGACACGCCGCAGGGACTTCGCTGTCTCCTGGCAGAGGGCAATAGAGGCTGCCCGGTCCTGGATCCCGGAGATGTCGGCGATAAGGTTCTAGGTGAACGGTGTGAGACGGTCGAAGGCCGCCCGTCCCGGCCGCCGCCGGGGGTTTGGGGGGTCGCTGCCCGCCACAACGAGCTCGTGATCGGCACGTACACACCGAAAGCAAAGGGCAGCGAACCCCCAACTACGAATGGCCAGCGCTTCACAGAAGGAGATGAGCGTGTTCGACACCACGCTCCGAGGACTCTCGAGGAACGAACGAGAGGGACCGAGGCGAGCCCGGGGGGACTCTTGACCACGACACCGGAAACAGCACGACCGAGCGAGGCTTCGACCGCCGGGGGAATTGCCGCTCTGGCCAGAGCTCACCAGAGGTCTCTGCGGATCTTCCTGGACGGCGAGTTCGCGGATGGACTCGGGGTGGCAGTGGACGTCGAGAACCCCTACACACAGAAGCCCCTCGTGACCGTGGGGTCCGCCTCCGAGGCACAGGTCGAGCAGGCCATACGCGGGGCCCGCCGCGCACAGGACGAGGGGCCGTGGCCGTCCCTTTCGAGACGGGACCGGCGTATGGTGCTCGAGCGATTCGTCGATGCTCTCGATGCCCGCCACAGGTTTCTCACCGAGCTTCAGATCGGGGAGACCGGCATGTTCCGGTTGATGTGCGACTACGCGGGTGTCGAGATGCCGATGCGGAGTTGGCACGTCTATGCCGAGCTGGCGGGACGCGACTGGGACGAGCCCAGTCCTCCTCTCGCGTGGATGACCCCGACCGGGATGCGTCAGGCTGCCGGGGTCGTGTGCATGGAACCCGTGGGTGTGGTCTCGGCGATCGTTCCGTTCAACTTCCCGTTCACCGTCGCCACCCACAAGGTGGGTGCAGCTCTCGCCGCCGGGTGCTCCGTGATCCTCAAGGCTTCCGAGCTGACCCCGCTTGCCTGTGCCGTGCTGGGCGAGGCCGCCCAGGAGGCCGAGCTTCCGCCCGGAGTGTTCCAGTACCTGATCGGGGCGGAAGGTGTAGGGCGCACGATGGTCGGCCACGACGCGGTCGACGCCGTGTCGTTCACGGGCTCGACGCGCGTCGGGCGGGAGATCGGAGCCGTGGCGGGCAGAGGCGTGAAGCGAATGGTCCTCGAGCTCGGAGGCAAGTCGGCTGCCGTCGTCCTCGAGGACGCGAACCTCGACGACACCTGCGTCTTCCTGGTCGCTCAGTACAGCCACGCCGGCCAGGGTTGCGCTCTCAACACCCGCTTCATCGTCCGGGACGAGATCGCCGACGAGGTCGTGGAGAGGGTCGCGTCGCTTGCCAGCCTGTTGAGCCCGGGGGATCCGGCGCTCTCATCGACCACACATTCGCCCCAGATCGATGCCCGCGCACGCGATCGGGTACTGGGGGTCGTCGAGTCCACAGTTGCGGAAGGTGCCGAGCTGATCTGCGGGGGTGGGCCGGTCGCGGGACAGCCGAGCGGCTACTGGGTGGAGCCGACGCTGTTCGACCACTGCCCCACCCAGGCCGGCGCCGCGCGCGAGGAGATCTTCGGTCCCGTTCTCGTCGTGCACCGAGTCCGCTCCGACGAGGAGGCCGTTCGGGTGGCGAACGACTCACCCTACGGGTTGTGGGGATCGGTACACACGGCGGACCTGGTGCGGGGCTTCGAGTTGGCCAAGCGCATCCGCTCCGGAGCCGTCGGTGTGAACGGAATGGTGTCGAACGACCACGCGCCGTTCGGCGGGGTCAAGCTGTCCGGGGTGGGACGCGAGTTCGGCACCTGGGGGGTGAGGGAGTTCATGGAGCCCAAGGCGATCAGTTGGCACGAATAGAGGACGCCGTCGGCACCGACAGGTTCGTCGACGAGGCGCTGCGCAGGGCAGCACTGGAGGAGGGGACGTGCCCCGCGTACGTGGACGCGTCCGACCCGGACTCGGACGCTCGCGTCACGACGTACGCCGACTGGGACAGGAAGTCCTCTGCTTTCGCGGCATGGCTGCGCGACAGAGGGGTGCGACGGGGGGAGGTAGTCGTTGTGCGTCTGGCGAACTGCGCCGCGTATCCGATCTGCTACATGGGTGCGAGCCGTGCCGGGACCGTGATGAGCGGCGTGAATCCGCGCCTCGGGGACGGCGAGTTCCGGGGGATCCTCGCCATGGCACGCCCTGCCGTCGTCGTCGTCGAGGACGACAGGATCGGCGAGCTCGGACCACGCGCCCGGGAACAGACGGTCGTCGCACGGTCCGACCTGGAGGGGATCTTCGGCACCCCGGCGGGTGAGGACATGGGAGGCCGCGACCCGTCCGACATCGTTGCCTTGGTCTGGACGTCGGGGACGACGGGGGCTCCGAAGGGGGCGATGTTCGACCATGAGAACCTCCGTGCAGTAGCGCGAGCGCAGGACGTCCTCACCCGGCGCCACGACGTCTACCTGTCGGCGATCCCCTTCGCCCACGTCGGCTTCACGTCCAAGGTCTGGGGCCACCTCGCGATGAGGACGACCCAGGTCATCGCGCCCCCTCACTGGAAGGCGGCCACCGCTCTACGCCTGATAGAGGAGCACAGGATCACGGTCGCCGGCGGGGTTCCGGCACAGTGGAGGCTGATGCTGGACCACCCCGACTTCGATCGTACCGACTTCTCGTCGGTACGGCAGGTGGTGATCGGCGGGGCGTTCATCGAGCCCAACCTCGTCCGCGAGGTCCGTGCCCGGGTCGGCTGCCCCGTGGTTGCCCGGTACACCTGCACCGAGGCGGCCGTCACGACGGGAACGGATCCTGACGCCTCGGACGAGGTGGTGGCGCATTCCGTCGGCAAGCCCGTGGCGGGTGTCGAGGTCCGGCTCGTAGGCGAGGACGGGCACCCTGTGGAACATGGCGAAGTGGGCGAGATCGAATGCAGGTCCGGGGCCGTCATGCGTGGCTACTGGGAGGACCCTCAGGCGACGGCAGCGGCCTTCGACGGCGGCTGGCTCCGAACGGGTGACCTCGGCCGGCTGCGTCCGGACGGCAACCTCGAGATCGTCGGGCGCCGCAAGGAGATGTATATCCGCGGCGGGTACAACGTATATCCGGCGGAGGTCGAGGCGACCCTTGCCGAGCATCCCCGTGTGGCAGCGTCGGGAGTGGTCGGCATGCCGGACCCGGTTCTCGGCGAGATCGGCGTGGCGTTCGTGGTGGCGGCCGAGGGCTCCCCACCGCCTACGCTCGACGAGCTGAAGCGCTGGTGCCACGAGAGGATCGCCGACTACAAGGCCCCGGATCGCGTGGTCGTCATCGATACGATGCCACTCACTGCCATGC
>QWHP01000204.1 GCA_021404985.1 Actinobacteria bacterium ATB1 | reverse complement strand
TGCGCTCGAGGTCGAGGACCTCGTGACCGCGCGGGATGTGCTCCTCGTCCTCCAGCGTGGCGAGATGGTCCGTCGTATCGGGGAGGAAGCACATGTGCTCCTCGCAGAGCTCGGGACCGAGGGACGCCTCCTGCAGCTCCAGCTCGAGGAGCTGTCGACAGGTGTGGACACGGAGCTCACCTACGTCCTGCGCGACTACGCCGCCCCCGACCGGGACCCCAACGAGGCATACGACCTGCTGTGCCGAGTGCCCACGGAGAGCCTGTCCGATCTGGGACCCTTGGCGCGCGTGATCGGGATTCCGTCCTCGGGAGTCGACGTCGCGATGGCAACGCGGGGTTTCCGCTTCCTGTCCCGGATACCCCGTCTGTCCGACACCCTGATCCACAAGATCGTCGACCGGTTCGGGAGCCTGCAGAAGATCCTGAACGCCTCGATTGGCGAGCTCGAGGAGATCGAAGGCGTGGGCGAGGTACGGGCGCTGCAGATCAAGGAAGGGCTCGCAAGGCTTGCCGAGTCGTCGATCCTCGACCGGTACGGCTGACAGCTCCGGCTGCGGCTTCAGCTCGCAGAGCTGCATGCCGACTTCCGGTGTATGCAGAGCCGGACGGGTGCGAAGACGTTCGTCGAGATCACACGCCTGATCGTGGTGCTCGGCATGACCGCGCTCGGCTACACCCTCGGGCGCTCGGCCCCTCGCGCACTGCCGTCCTGGGACCCGGGCACGCTCGTCTTCGTCTGCTCCATGTTCGGGGCGGCGCTCGGCTACCTGCTGGGTGGTGTCCTCGGCCGTCTCCTGCTCTCGGCGTTCGGGGTCGCCGAGCGCCGAGTCGACAGAGCGCCGGCTTCAGAGGTGATCGCCGGTGTTCTCGGCGCGCTCGTCGGATTGCTCGCAGGGATACTCTTCTCGATGCCCTTCCTGCTGCTCCTGCCGGCAGTCTGGTCGGCCCCGATCACGCTCCTCCTCGTCTACACGCTCACGACCCTCTTCTTCCGTCTCGCCCGCGTCAAGAGCAAAGATCTCCTCGCGATGGCCGGTCTAGGGCAGCGATTCACGACAACGGACGTGTTCGGGAAGAACTCCTCCGAGAAGCCCTGTCTCCTCGACTCTTCGGCGATCATCGACGGCAGGCTCCTCGCGCTCTCTCGATCGGGCTTCATGCCGGGTCCGGCGATCGTGCCACGCTTCGTCCTCGAGGAGATCCAGTCGATCGCGGACGCAGGGGACTCCCGTCGTCGCCGTCGCGGCAGGCGGGGGCTCGAGGTCCTCGACGCCCTCAGCAGCGAGTCGGACCTTGCAGTCATCGACGACGAGGTGCCGGAGGTCCAGCACGTGGACGCCAAGCTTGTGCACCTGGCACGGCGGATTCCGGCTGCCCTCATGACCACCGACTTCAACCTGCAGAGAGTCGCAGAGCTCCAAGGTGTCTGGGTCATGAACGTCAACCGCCTTGCCGAGGCGCTGCGGCCGCCCGTGGCCTCGGGAGACGAACTGCGCGTCAAGATCGAGGCCGAGGGAACGGAAGAGGGACAGGGGGTCGGCTATACGGAGGACGGCACGATGGTCGTCGTTTCCGGTGCGTCGGGGCGCGTCGGCGAAGTGGTCGAGGCGATCGTGAGCAGCGCCCACCAGACGTCGAAGGGAAGGATGCTCTTCGCCAGGCCCCGGGACGACCAAGGGCCGGGGTAACTTCGACTTCGTGCGCGAAGATGTCTGGGCGATCGTCCTTGCGGCCGGCTCGGGTCTGAGGGCCGGCGGCGGGACCCCGAAGCAGTACCAGAGACTGGGGGACCGTACCGTCTTGGCGCGAGCCCTCGACCTGTTCGAGCGGTCCGGGATGTCCGTCGTCGTGGTCGCAGACGATCCCGTCTCCGCCCGTGCCGCCGGCGCCGACGAGTGTGCGGTCGTGAGGCGGGTTGTCAAGGGTGGTACTCGCCGCCAGGATTCTGTCGCGGCAGGTCTCCAGGCCGTGCCGGACGACGTTCCGGTCGTTGTGGTGCACGACGCGGCCCGGCCGTTCGCCACCCCCGACCTCCTCGAGGCAGGGCTGGCTGCCGTGGCCGCGGGTGCCGACGGCGCGGTGCCCTCGCTGGAGATCAGCGACACCGTGAAGGTGGTCACCCCCGACGGCCATGTCCTCGAGACGTTGAAGCGTGAGATGCTGCGGGCCGTGCAGACTCCGCAGGTATTCCGGGCGTCGGTCCTCAGGAGGGCTCACGCGCAGTTCGCAGCCGATGCCACCGACGACGCAGCGATGGTCGAGGCCACGGGAGGGGATGTGGTCGTGGTCTCCGGAGATCCGTCGAACGTCAAGTTGACCTACGCGGCCGACCTCGAAGCCGCAGAGCGACGCGACCTCGAAGCCGAACCTGACGGGGACCGGGCGGGTGTGCGGGTGTCGAGCGGTCTCGGCTTCGACGTACACGCCTTCGGGGGCTCCGGCCCCGTTCGTCTCGGCGGGCTGGACATTCCACACGACCGAGGCCTGGCCGGACATTCCGACGGCGACGTCCTCGTGCACGCCATCGTCGATGCGCTGCTGGGCGCAGCCGGGCTGGGTGACATCGGACAGAGATTCCCCGACTCCGAACCAGAATGGGAGGACGCGGACTCGATCGGCTTCCTCGAAAAGGTGGCAGCCGATGTCTTCGCGCTGGGCTGGACGTTGAGCTCCGTCGACACGGTAGTCATGTGCGAGGCACCGCGCATCTCGCCCCACAGGGAGGAGATCCGCGACCGCCTCGCAGCAGCGATGCGCATCGCGCCCGAGCGCGTGAACGTCAAGGGAACGACTTCGGAGAAGCTCGGATTCACGGGGCGCGGTGAGGGGATCGCAGCGCAGGCGATCGCGACTCTCACTCGAATGGGAGGGTGAGCAACCGGGCCGTGCCTTAGGATTCGACCCCGTGAGAATCCACAACACCGAGAGCGGCGAACTCGAGGAGCTGGTGACCCGGAGGCCCGGGCACGTCGACATGTACGTCTGCGGCCCCACCGTGTACGGACCGCCCCACCTGGGTCACGCTCGGACCGTCATCTGCTTCGACATGATCCGGCGCTGGCTCATGCACAGCCGCACGGTCACGTTCGTGTCCAACTACACAGATGTCGACGACAAGATCATCGCGAGAGCCCGGGAGGAAGGGCGCTCGGCAGAGGAGGTCGCCAGGACCTACGAGCAGGTCTGGGCCGACATCATGCGGCGTCTGCGTGTTCTCGAGCCCGACCGGACGCCGAGGGCGACCGAGGCCATCAGCGGGATGATCTCGATGATCGAGTCGATCGTCGAGCGGGGCCACGCCTATCCGGCCAATGGGGACGTGTACTTCGACGTCTCTTCCTACGCCGGCTACGGCCGTCTCTCCCACCAGTCTCTCGCCGACCTGCGCGCCGGAGCGCGTGTTGAGCCGGGAGAGCACAAGCGGAACCCCGAGGACTTCGCTCTCTGGAAGGCAGCGAAGCCCGGGGAGCCGAGTTGGGAGTCCCCTTGGGGTCCGGGCAGGCCCGGGTGGCACATCGAGTGCTCGGTCATGTCGACGGATGCCTTCGGGATGGGCTTCGACATCCACGGTGGGGGTTCGGACCTCGTCTTTCCCCACCACGAGAACGAGATCGCACAAGCAGAGGCAGCGACCGGGGCGAAGCCCTTCGCTCGCTATTGGCTCCATTCGGGGATGGTCAACCTCGCGGGTGAGAAGATGGCGAAGTCGACCGGGAACGTGGTCATGCTCTCGGATCTGCTCGAGGTGCACAGCGCCGAAGCCATCCGCCTCCTCGTCGCCCAGACTCATTACCGGCACCAGCTCGAGTTCACGGAGGACCTCGTCGAGGAATGCGAACGCGCCGTGGATCGCCTCGCGACCTTCCGGGACCGTGTCGCCGAGGTCTTGCAGGTCGACTCGGCCGCACTGACGGGTCCTCTTCTCGAGGCACTGGCCGGGGGCAGGGACGGGTATGCGGGGAGCGGGGGGGAGGGCGAGGTGGGTCCCGAAGCCGAGGCGATGTCGGCGCTGGAGAGATCGATGGACGACGACTTCGGGACCCCCGGAGCCGTCGCAGCGCTCTTCGAGATGACCAAACGTGCGAACGCCGAGCTCGATACCGGCCGTCTGGATGCAGCGTGGTCCTGGGCAAAGGCTCTGGCGGTCTTCGACGAGATCCTGGGCGTGCTTCCTCCCGCGCGAGAGGAGGGCGCCGACACGGCACTCGTGGAGGGCCTCGTCGAGCTGGCGCTGGACATCCGGCGCCGGGCCAGGGAGTCGCGCGACTTCGAGTTGGCAGACAGAGTCCGAGCCGGGCTCGGGGAATTGGGGATCCTTGTCGAAGATGCGCCGACCGGAACCAGATGGCGACGTGATCGCAGGCAGACGGCCGGTCGCTGAGCTCCTGCGTGCGCGACGGAGGCGGGCGCGCGAGGTTCTGACGTCCGACCCGGACCGCCTGCCGCCCGATCTGGTCGCGCCCTGCGAGGAGCTCGGTGTTCCCATCAGGTGGGTCGGGGAGAGCGTCCTGACGCGCATGGCGGGGATCCAGACCCACCAGGGTGTCGTTGCCACCGCAGATGCGCTCCCGGCTGCGACGCTCGGGGACCTGTGTGACGTATCCGGGTTCCTTGTGGCCCTCGACGAGGTCGTGGATCCACGCAACCTCGGGGCGGCGCTCCGCGTCGCCGACGCGATGGGGGCGGCGGGTGTCGTCGTCTCGTCGCGTCGATCTTCGCCCGTCACACCCACAGTCGTGAAGGCATCCGCCGGCGCGATCGAGTGGGTTCCACTCGTCACGGTCGGCAACCTGGCCGGGGCTCTCAGCGAGTTGCGCGATCGCGGCAGGTGGATCATCGGGCTGGATACCGAAGGCGTTCACCTCGAGTCCTCGAACCTGCTCGGCGAGCCCCTGGTGCTGGTCGCCGGAGCGGAGGGCAGCGGGATCCGTCCCAAGATCAGACGGTTGTGCGACGAGTTGTTGTCGGTGCCGATGTGGGGGAATGTCGGGAGCCTGAACGTGGTGACGGCCCTCGCGATCGGGGCTTACGTGGTCTCGGTGAGACACAACACCGACAGCTCTCCGTGAGGGTGCGAGTGCTCCCCGTAATAGTGGCGGAAGTATCTCGCGGAGGCGCGGGTCGGGGTGCTACGTCGACCGGATTAGTCGCAACATGCGTGGGACCATGCGGACGAACAGGACTGGTCTCCTCAGGTGGGCAAACGCGTCTGTGCTATACCTCTGGCGAAGTGGTGCACTGGGCACGGCCAATACGTCATATCTCGTAGCAATCATCACATGTCTGCAGTAGGGATCTTGGCGCAGGACTCCGTAGCGTGCCGCATATCGAGGCACCACAACGAACTGGGACTGGGAGGAACCAGTGAACGGCACCGCTGTGTTCACCACCGAACTGCGCTCGTGGGAAGACGCCGATCTCGTCCAGGCGACACAGGCCGGGAACGAGGTCGCCCTCAACGTTCTCCTGAGGCGATACCAGAGGTACGCCCGCACGAAGGCGAGGAATTACTTCCTCATCGGCGCGGACTCCGACGACATCTACCAGGAGGGCATGATCGGCCTCTTCAAGGCAATCAGGGACTTCAAGCCCGAGCGACAGGCGTCTTTCAGGGCGTTCGCCGAGCTCTGCATCACTCGGCAGATCATCACGGCCATAAAGACTGCCACGCGCCACAAACACCAGCCACTGAACGCCTACGTCAGCTTCCACAGCCCGCGCTTGACGGACGAGGCCACGGACCGGACGTACGAGGACATCCTCCTGGGTGAGGAGAG
>QWHP01000203.1 GCA_021404985.1 Actinobacteria bacterium ATB1 | reverse complement strand
GAGGTCGACGACGGAGCGGCGGGTCTCGACCCCCGTGGCTACCCCGTACTTGTCGGCCGTGTTCTCGTTGCAGTTGAAGTAGGGCGCGAGTTCGCGGTTCGTGTACTCGAACGGTGGAAGGTGGGCGCCCTGACCTACGAGGAAGACTCGATCTCTCTGTCCCATGTGACGTCCTGGGTGGGTGGGTTGTTCCGCTCTTTGTGGACTTCGACGGGTCAGGAATCGATCCTGCTAGTTCTTGGGGGTGACGAACGCGCCGGATGGTCCTGCTCCTCCCACCTGGCCAGGCAGATGGCCCGCCGAGGACGGTGGTCCCGCGCTGCTGGCCGCCGTGCCCGGCTCGCCTCCTCCGCACGGGCGTCTGGAGGTCTGGAGGGACGTCCCTTGGGCAGTCATGTTCGTGTCGAGGGATCCAGGTGAGGCGTATCTTCTGCGGTCTGCGCCCGGTGAGCCGAGTTGCCACCTGGAACGAGTCGATCCTGCGACCCTGGAGGTACTCGACTCGAGTCGTCGCCGGCCCTCGACGAGGGGGGCGTCTGGTGGCCCGGTGGCGTGCTCGCCCACGTGGACGGGCACCTGTACGTGACCTCAGGGCGTTGGTGCCACAAGGTGGACTCCTACTGCCGGCTTGTCGGATCCGCCGAGATGCCCAGGGCGCGGCCCTACAACTGCCTCGTTCCCCTCAACGACGGATGTCTGGCGATGAAGGACCTGATCCGGGACGGGTCCGACGTCTCGCGATGCGTGATCCTCGATCCTGCGACCATGACGAAGGCCTGCCCGGAGGACGCTCT
Source organism: Actinobacteria bacterium ATB1 (assembly GCA_021404985.1). Lineage (GTDB taxonomy): Bacteria > Actinomycetota > Acidimicrobiia > UBA2766 > UBA2766 > QWHP01. Next base: position 5,022 of record QWHP01000203.1, on the reverse strand, counting down.
ACCGGAGGCGAGTGTTGGCCGGCTGTCGGCGGAGGGGAACTTCCTGTACGTGGTCGGCTACCGCACCCTGATGAGCTTCGAGTGGGACGGCGTCCGCCTCTTGCGTGACGACTCCTGGTCGGTCCCCTACCGTGACCGGGCAGACCCGACACGTTCATACGGGTGGGACGTCGTCATCGGCAGCGGGTACGCCACGTGGCTGGATCAAGGGCGCACAACTATGCGGGAACGATGCGTAGGGCGGCCGTCGCCTCGGGGGCGGTTCGTCTGTGGCGTGCGTCCCTCGCAGACTCGGCGGACGTCGACTGGGTCGAGCCGTTCGGGCTCCCGGACGCGTGTGTGACGAACCCGCCCCTCGTGGACGAGGTGTCGGGCGTCACAGTCGCCTACGACAGCGGCAATGGGGCCATTGGCGGGATTCGGGACGGCGAGGTCGTCTGGAGACAGCGGACTGCGGGCAGGCGGCGCACATGCTCCTCTGGCCGGAGGCCGGCGTCTTCTCTTGCGAGGATTGGGTCTCCAGCCAGTCCACGGCCGTGGCGTTCCGCGAGATCGAGACCGGGCGTGAGCTGTCCCGGGTCTCCGTCCCGTCACCGATGCAGTCGGTCGTCTTCTGGGCACCGGGTTTCGCGGGCGACATGTACTACGTGTCCTTCAGCGGAGTCGGTCGCATAGCGTGATATCCCGGCGGCGGCTGTATCTTTGGCCGGTTCCGGAATCCGAGGCAGAGGTGAGAGGCAGCCACATGGAAGTCCGCAAACTCATCCGCAGACAACCCGTCACGATCCAGTCGACCGTGACACTGCGCGTGGCTGCACGAACACTCGTCGAGGAGAACGTCGGAGCCCTCCTCGTCCTGCAAGGAGGGCATCTCGTCGGGATCATCACCGAGCGAGACATCGTGAACGTGGTGGCCGACGACGAATCCGGCCGTCAGTTCGACGAGTCGGTCGACGGCTACATGATCGAGGAGCCCTACTACGTGTCGCCGGACACTTCCGTGGGTGAGGCTGCCCGCCTCATGACCGAGAAGGGGATCCGTCATCTCCCCGTCGTGGGCGACAGCAAGCTCCTCGGCATCGTGTCCATCCGAGACCTCCTGTTCGCAGCCCTCGAGGAGACCTCTGCGGAGGCGAGGGCGGACTGGACCGCCTACCTGGTGCCGGACATCCTCTCGTCACCGGCCGACGGAGGTTGAATCAACTCCCGGTCCGACCTGCGACCTTCCCAAGGAGCCCTTCGGATTCGAGTTCCGCGCGAAGGCGGTCGGCTGTCTCGAAATGGTGGACTCTGAAGCCCAATGCCGCTGCCGCCTCCACGTTTGGTTCCAGATCGTCCACGAACAGGGTGGTCGAGGGAGTGAGCCCGTACCGGCGACAGAGTATGCGGAAGATCTCCGGCTCCGGTTTCGCGACCCCCTCATGGCCCGAGATCACGATGCCGGAGAAGGTCTCCAAGATCGGGTGACGGGCGACAGCTATCGGGAAGGTCTCGCCCGACCAGTTCGAGAGCGCGTAGACGCGACTCCCGGCAGCGTCCAGCTCGCGAAGGATCGCCGCGGTTCCCTCGTCGACTTTGCCGAGCATCTCGGGCCAGCATGCGCGGTAGGCCTCGATCTCCTCCGCCCATTCGGGATACTGCGACTGCAGTTCAGCCACGGCGTCGGCAAAGGGTCGACCGCGGTCCAGCTCCCCGTTCCAGGAGGGTGTGCACACGTTGCGGAGGAACCATTCCATCTCATCGGCATCGTCGAAGAGCCGGCGGTAGAGCAGACGAGGATTCCACTCGACGACGACGTTCCCGAGGTCGAGCACGATCGCTGCGAGATCTGGGGAGTCGGGTTGCACCGACCCAGGGTATCGGGATCCGGAGAGGATCTAACCTGTCTCCATGACAGAGACGATCACCCTTCCGGAGGTCGAAGAACAAGAGGTCGTCTTCGAGGACGTCGAGTCGGACGTCCCCTGGGTGGTTGTCGTCTGGGACGATCCCGTCAATACCATGAACTACGTGGTGCACGTCTTCCAGCGCCTCTTCGGTTTCTCGCGCGAGAAGGCGACGAAGCTGATGCTCAAGGTCCACAACGAGGGGAAGGCCGCAGTCGCCCACGGAACCAAGGAAAAGGTCGAACACGACGTCAACCGTCTCCACGCCTACGGCCTCTGGGCCACGATGCACAAGGACCGTTGATGGCCAGGCGGGTCTTCAAACGCAAGAAAGACGGCATCCACGTCCGTCTCGATGCGGACGAGGCAGCCGCGATGCGCTTCTGGCTCGACCAGCTCGAGGTCCTCATCGAGGACCCGGGTGTGCTCGGCCATGAAGTTGCCCGCCGCCTCTCACCCGTTGCCTATCCGGACGACCCTCTCGCCGAGGACGACTACCAGCAGTTGAGCGCCATCTTCACGACGGAGGAACGCCGTTCCTCGCTCGAGGCGGTTCGGTCGATCCTCACGCGGGGAGCGAGGGACAAGGGGCGAGTGCATGCCGTCATGTCCGATGAAGAGGCCGAGCACTGGCTGATGTCGACAAATCATCTGCGTCTCGCGATCGGCACCGCTCTTGGGGTCGAGCAGGACGTCGACCCGGCCGTGCCCTCCGAGGATCCGGCATTCCCCCTCTATGCCGGCTACATGCAGCTCAGCTTCCTTCTCGAGGATCTGCTTGCCGCACTGGACCCAGGTTCGATCATGGGTGGTGAGGTGCTGGATTGATCCGGCCGGCGGGAGCGAACCGCGCCCTGTTCAAGTGGAGGGGCGGCCGGGCGACCCACTCGCGAAACTCATTGCGACACGGTGGATGACGGTTGCCCAGGCATCCCGGTTGGGTGGATCGAACCCCATCGAGTCGAGGACCAGAACGCCCACCATCAGTGCGTAGCAGAAGCGCACTGCGGTGTCGATGTCGATCTCGTCGGCAAGCATGCCCTCGTCCCGGATGCGCTCGATGACCTCGTGCAGCCGGTTGTCGTCACTCTTGAACTGAGCGGAGAGGAAGCGCTTGACCTGGGCATCGCGTCGTGCGCCGGCAAAGGCTTCGAAGAGGAGCTCACTCGCGACACGGTCAGTGGACGTGGCGAGATCCGTTCCGAGGTCTGCGAGGAGATCGAGTGTCGACCTTTTGCTGGTATCACCCTTGAGAAGCTCGTCGAGCTGTTCGCCGACGTACTGTCGGACGGCTTCGAGGAGGAGATCGGCCTTGCCGGAAAAGTTGGCGTAGATGGCGCCGGTGGTGAGGCCTGCTCTCCTCGCGATCTCCTGGACACGCGTGCCGTCGTAGCCCTTCTCGCCGAAGACCTCGGAGGCGGCGGCAAGGAGGCGGTCTCGCGTAGAGTCGGCGTCGGCTGCCCCATCCGGTGCGAGCGTCCCTCCCCCTGTGGCCCCAGTGGATACCCTGGTGTTCACAGGGGCAATCATAACGGTTATTACGCGCCTCGCCAATCCTCTTGGCGCGACTGAAGGTGATGACCCATCCACCCATGAGCCAGGCAAGACCCTCCGAAGAAACCCCTCGTGACCCAAGGGAGCCGTCACCGCAGGCAACACCGGGGCATGATCAGTCGAGGCTCGACGCCGCCGCCTTCCTCGGCATGGAACGAACGACCGAACAGCATCGATGGCGCATGCCTGTCACCCCGGCGATCTCCTCGGGCATGAACGCCTTGTTCGGAGGGTGTGGACTCGCAGCGGGGGTAGTGGCTCTGGAGGAGACCACCGGACGGCCGGTCGTCTGGGCGACCGCGCAGTACCTGTCCTTCTCCTCGCCGCCACAGGTCCTCGACATAGAGGCACTCGAGATCGTGCGCGGCCGAAGCATGTCCCAGGGAAGAGCAGTGATCCGTCACGAGGGAGAGGAGATCCTCACCGTGAATGCCGCGCTGGGCAGCCGCGCCAGTGACGTCTCCGACGTCTGGGTTGCCCACCCGGACGTCCCCGGGCCCCTCGAGTGTCCTGTGCGCCTTCGTCCCCCCGGTGCCGAGGGCACGCTGGCGTCACGTGTCGAGATGAGGCTGGCCAACGCCATCGACTACGAGGACCTGCCCTCCGTTCCCTCGGGGACCGGACGCAGTGCCCTGTGGGTGAGGATCCCCGAGATCGACACGTCCACCGAGACATCGGCTGCGAAGCTCTCCATCCTCGGTGACTATCTGCCCTTCGGAGTGGTCCAGGCCATCGGACGCAGAGCCGGGAGCACGAGCCTCGACAACACCATCCGCATGGTCCAGAGGTACCCGACCGACTGGATCCTTGCCGACATCCGGGTCCACGCCGTTGCTGGAGGCATGGGGACGGGAACGGTCTTCCTGTGGACCGACGACAGACGGCTCCTGTCGGTGGCGAGCCAGACCGTCACCGTCAGGGTCTGAGGAGCCGGCCGCTCCGATTGCAGGGTGTCATGGGCGGGACCTGAACCACCTGCGAAGCCAGTACCGCTCGAGAGCCAGTTTCGCCCAGTGCCAGTGCCGGCCCGAGCTGTGGAGTTTCACGTCGGGGTTAGGTTCTGCATAGAAGTCACCGCGACCGAAGCCGGCACGGCCGTCCCCGGCTTCGATGAAGCACTGCCCGTGACCGTCGAAGGACGCCTGGCGCCCCCGGCCGGTGACCGACAGGGCGATGTTCCGTGCGACTACGAGGGCCTCTCCGTGGGCGAAGACGCCCGCCTTCGGGAGGGGCTTGCCCATCTTCAGGGGGATGATCGTGACGTCTCCCACGGCGTGGATGCTGGGCTCCTTCGTCTGGAGGGTGTGACGCCCGACCGGTATCCAGCCGGACTCGTCCGTGAGGCTTGAGTCCCTAACGGGCGCAGGTGCCCGGTGGGGCGGTACGTACACGAGAAGGTCGAAGTCGACTGTCTGCCCGTCCGTGAAGACGGCCTGCCTCCGATCCGGGACGACATGGTCGATCTGGTGCTCCGGGTGATAAGCGATGCCGCGGCTGTCGAGCATGCTCCGGACCCCGGCTGAGACCGCCGGTCCGGCAACTCCCATGGGGGCGGGCTCGGCAGCGTGCATCTCGACGTCGA
>QWHP01000202.1 GCA_021404985.1 Actinobacteria bacterium ATB1 | reverse complement strand
GCGACTCCGACGCCTTCCGGCCTGGCGGTCGCGGTGACTTACAATGGAGAGACCTCGCCCCCGGTTGCTGCCGGCAGCTACGCGGTCGCCGCCTCGGTCGACACCGCGAACTACACGGGGAGTGCGTCGGCCACGCTCACAATCGCCAAGGGCAGCCAGAGCATTTCGTTCCCTGAATTGCCGGCGAAGGTGATGGGAGCGCAGCCGTTTGCGTTGAGCGCGACGGCGACCTCCGGGCTCCCCGTGAGCTACGCGAGCTCCTTGTCGCGTCCGGCCTGCCAACCGTCGCAGTGACCCACGACCGGAACGAAGCCCTTCTCCTCGGTGACGAACTCGTGCTCTTGCACGACGGCCACATCGTGCAGAGTGGGCCGGTCGCAAGCGTGCTGACCCGCCCAGCAAGCATTGAGGCCGCCGAGATCGTCGGCATCGAGACGGTCGTGGCCGGTCACGTCACAGAGCGGGACGGGATGCTGGCTCGCGTCGACGTGAACGGTGCCGATCTCACAGCACTTGACCCCGATCTGCTTGAGGGCGACGTCTGGGTCTGCATCCGAGCCTCCGATGTCACCCTCGAATCCGGTCAACCGGTGGGCACCACGGCCCGTAACCGGCTTCAAGGAGAGATCCAACGGGTTTCCCCGCAGGATCCTTTGGTGCGCGTCGACATCGACTGCGGATTCACACTTGCCGCTGCCGTCACCAACATCGCAGCGAACGAGCTTGCGCTTCATCCCGGCCAGACGATCACAGCAAGCGTCAAGGCCCCGAACGTGCACCTCATAGCCCACGTCCCTCATGTGTCGCTGTCAACCGAGGAGCCCATGGCCAGCCCCCACCGGCAACATGGCGTTTGATCACTCGCCCCAACGTCGAGGGTGCGATCTCCGCAAGCCCCTCACCGCCGGGTTCCGAGGAGATGACTTGACGTTCTTCGTGTGGCTCCCGCGTCAGGCTCGACTTTGCCGTCAGGGAACAGGGGCCCACGAATACGGCCGCGGTATTGGCGGTGCCGTCACGGGAAGCAAGACCTCGTCGGAACTGGTCCCGAGGTCCATTGCGTGGATGTCGAGCAGCTCTGGGTGGTCGGGAACGAAAGCCATTGCGTCACCTCCGGGCGAGAGCACCACGGCTTCGGGACATATGTCACTACCCCACGACTCGGGGAGTGTGAGGTGGGTTCCTTTGAACCAGTCGATGTTCTCCGCCGTGTCGAACACGAGAACAGAGCATTCGCCGGGCATCCCGTGTGCGAGAACGATCCCCGCAGGACCCCAGTCGAACCTGTCGCGCGCCGCTGACACCTTGGTCGCCGTGACGACTCCGTCAGCATCCATGACCTGCAAGACGCCATCCTGCAGGAACAGGATATCCCCATCCGGTCCGTAGGCAGGCGAGAGGATGAGGCCGGACCTCAAGTACTCGACTTCGCTGTTGCCGTCGGCCGAGGTCCGGTAGAGGCCACCCTGGACCTCAGGGCCGCCTTCCCCGCCCTCGTATGACCAAACGACAGTCTGGCCGTCAGGCGACCAGTCCAGACCCAGGATCTCACCGTAGGACGGTGCAATCCAGAGCCGGTTCAGGTCAGAACCATCTGGTCCCATGATCACGATCTCACAATCTGCCTCGCCCACGAACGCGCTCGATTCGCAGTGAACTGCAGCCACGCGGGTGCCGTCAGGTGAGATCTCGGGACGGTCCCACCATCGCCCTTCGAGAGCGAGCGGATCTGGCGACCCTGTTCGGAAGATCTGACTCGTACAGCGCGCATCCCCGGGGTTGGGAGCCTCGCAAGTGTCGCCGGAGCCGGCCGCACTGTAGTAGACGACACGGTCGTCCGTGGGACCGCCGACGACTTCGTAGAAGAAGGTGCCGACCTCCGTGTTTCCGGCAAGATCACTCGCCGTGACGTCGAGGCGGCGCATGCCCGGAGTCGAAGTGTCGAGGAACATCGGGGCATCACAGGATTCGAGTCCCGACAAGTCGTCGTCGCACTTTGCCGGGAAGATCACGACCTGGCCCTGTTCGACGACTATCGGCGCCCTGAACGACACGTGCGGCCGCGTCCTGTCGATTCGGACGATCGCCGTCTTGTCACCTGTCGATTTCCCGGTAAATGAGCGGGCCGAGTAGGTCACGTTCGTCACACCTTCAGTCGTGACCGGCACAGACGCCGACGGACCCAGCACGCTCTCCGGCGGGCTCTGCTGTGCGCCGTCACGTCGATAGGTGATCTCCTCGACACCGAAATCTGCCGTCGCCACGATCTCGACGGTGGTGTCACCCCTGTTCCACCCTGCCTGGTTGGGGGTGGGCACAAGGCTCGCAACCGCCGAGATCGAATCGCGAATGCGAGGTTCGACCTCGAACACACCCAGACCGGTGAAGGTTGCACCGTCGTAAGTGACGTGCTTGCCGCTACCGTCCTGGAACGTGGCATCGAGCCTCACGCTGTCCACGGTGACACGTCCGAGGAGACGCTCGAGCAGCTCACGATACGCCGAGTCGATATTCAGGCCGATTTCTGCGATCTCGACGTCGTCGTCGATGCGGAGCTTGTAGTTGCAGGCAGCGATCCGCAACTTGGTCGAGACCGTCAGGTCGCGCTTCATGCATATGCCGCTACCCTCGACGTATGCTGAGGCGTCGTGGCCCTCTCCCGGCAGCCGTGTCGTGGCGATGCGCCTGAGCCCGAATCCGAGCATGAGGTCCTTGAACTCGTTCGTGGTCGGATCGAAGTTGGCGTAGACGAAGAGCGCCAAAGTCCACTCCTTGCCCAGGAGCTTGACTCGGTCGTATCCCCCCACAAGGGCCGCGAAGTCCATGGACGAGGTGTTCCAGAGTGGCCCGTTCGCTGTTACCTTCGCCACGTCGGCGAGATACGGCTCGGTCGGACTCCCGTCCCAATCACACGCGATGCCGTCACTGTCCGCGTCGGAGTTTCCGCAGCCGTAGGACACCCTGAGCTGCGCGGGACCTCCCGTCCGCTGTGCGATCCCCGTGACCCAGCCCGATGTGGAGTTGTCTGTGTAGTTCACCCGAGCGCGAGGAACGAAGCTCCCGCCGTCCCAGCGAGTCGGCATGAGATCGAACCAACGCCCCTGCAGGAAGCGGGCGGAAGAACCGCTCGTGGTCCTGTCGGTGGAACCATCACCATCGAGGTCCCATTCGACTGAGCGGATCTGAATGGGTCCCGGATCCTTGACCTCGAAGTCGAAAACCGCACTCGCAGAACCATCCGAGAGTGTCATGTCCAGGAATCTCCTCGGCGACCACGTGATGTACGGCTTTCGGTCACGGACGTCGATCGCGCACAGCCAGTCACCTTCACAGGTGGGGTCAAGGACCCGGTCCCAAGCCGAGATCTTCTCTCTGGCAATGCCTGGACCAAGTCCCTCGGCTTCGGTGTAGAGGGCGACCACCCTGACCGCCGGACGGTAGCGACCAGGCGTCGCGTACCGGTGCCGGATGGAGGTCTTGCCGAGATCGTCGGCATCTGAGATCGGCGTGGCTGCGTCGACCACGCCATCTCCATCGAAGTCCCACTCCGTTCGCACCAGAGTCGCACCGCGTTCGCGGTCGAGCTCACGGTATGCCGCAGTTAGGGTGACATCCGTGTCCGTGGTTGCGGCGGGAGCCCCACCCCAACAGAAGACGTTGAGAACCTTTGCGCAGGGGACCCACCACTCGAGCCGAACTTTCGGCTCCGGCACGAGTGTGCGCAAGCCAGGCCTCAGATTGGCGAAGATGTCGGCGCCCAGCGGACGGAAGGTGAAGAACTCGTGCTTGTCACCGAAGGATGCTGCGAGGCAGGCAACTCCGGCACATTCCTCACCCAGGTATCCGCCGTCGGACAACTTCGCCCGGACCATGGGTTCACCGATTCGGCCGGATGTGGCGAAGACGTGTGTGAACGTGCGTGCGGTTGTCTTCTTGTCTATGCAGGAGTGGTTGTCGGACACCGGGGGCTCGACCACCCTGGTGTGGAGTGGGCAATTCCCGTCGAGATCCCATTGGTATTCGACGATCGTGGGGCTGTTGGCGTCTGCGGGATCGATGTGTTGACCGACGTCGTATCCGTATGTCTTGAAGACGAACTCGGTCCCCGGTGTCCCGTCGGCGGAGGCCCCGAGCTCGATGACGTTCATGACGTCCGCGAGCGTGTGCCCCATGTCAACCATCTCTTGGAGAATCCCCGGACCGCCATCGCCGGCATACACGAGTGGACGCATAGCACTTACCAGAGCGGGCTCGGGCCCGTTGCGCTTCGACTTCACGTCGGGCACGATGTGTTTCAGATCCCCACCTGTCTCGTCAGTTATGACACTACCGAGACTCGTCCAGGCGGGATCCTTGACGAACGTCGGCTCCAGCAACGACACCGTCGAATCCGCTGCCATGCGGACATCGCCGGATGAGTCGACTGCATTCCTGATCTCGTCGACGACAGGTGGCAGATCGACGGTGAGAACGTCGATCACGTCGTAGACGAAGTCGTCCCCCAGGTCGAAGAGCCAGTGCAGCAGGTTTCGGATGTCACTTCCCGCCTGCGCAGCGATCGGACGGACCATATTCCTGACATCGGGCGGGACTGTGAGGATCGTCGCGTTCAGGACACCCGGTCCTACGAGGGCATCCAAATCGTTGGCCAGCAGGTCCCGTATGAGCGTGACAGGCTGGCCGAGGACCGCTTGGAAGCACCCGGTGTTCACGTCGAAGATGATCTGCTTCGTCTTCGCTGGCAGGAAGTACCAACCGAACCCGAGCGTGATGGCACTGAAGAGGCTCTCGGCCGCCCACAGCGTCGGGCAGAAGCTGTTGCGATAGACATCGGTCAGACCTTGGCAGAGGCCCGGCTGATCCCGGCAGATGAGGTCGTCCTCCACCACCGCGACGCGCACGGCGTCGATCAACTCCCGCGTCGTTAGGGTGCCGGGCTCATCTTGAGGGGATTCGTCGATCTCGGCCCAGAGGCGGTCGAAGAGGTCCTTGGCGAGATCCGACTTCTCGAACACCGAACGCAGGAGCTCCATCGGGGTCGGGAGCGGGAACAAGGGGGAGTTCGGTCCCGCCATCTCGCGTAGGGACTTCTCGCCACCGTCCATGATCCAGCCGAGCACGGAGGGTCTGACCTCCCCGTCACCTGTGCGCGACCAATAGGCCATCTTCGGTTCCCGGATGACGGGTACGTCGTAGTCCCGATCGGTGCACGTCCCCGGGTCGCCGTTGTCCTGCTGTCCCAGCATGCACACACGGATACGGGCCGTGCGTGTCCCCGACGACGGCCAGGAGTAGGGCCCCACCGCTTCCTCGACCTTGAAGACGGTCTCACCGTTTGGCCCCCCAGCGAATCCTGGGGAGGGGTACGTGACGTCGAAGTCCCAAGGACTCGACGGGGTGGGTCTCACCTGTACCCGCATCGGGAAGGAGCCATCGGCCCGTCCCTGGATACAAGTGATGGCCGAGGCAGCCTCGAACATCTCCGTCTTCAACCAGTAGTCCTCGTTGACACCCACGTCCCCGGCAGGCTCGTGCGTCAGCCCGGGACAGATGGAGATCTGGTCGCGCACGACCAGCCAGCAGACGGTCAGGGAACTGAGGCAGCGCGTCCCGTCGTAGTGCGGCTCCCATGAGCTCCACAGGCCCCATTCGTCTTGGAACCTGACGTACACGGGAGATTCGAACGTCGAATCGAACGTCCGCAGGATCCCCGTGTTCACACGAGGTGACTGCTCTTCGGGAGCCAAGGTGACGTCCGCCTCCGGCGGCCCCTGCTGACCGGGAATCTTTGCGACGAGGTCGGTGTAGTTGCCTGTACTGGACACGGAGAACCTTGTCGCCGTTGCCGTCAACCGCAGCGGCCGGGAACCAGATGTTCCATCCCGGATGACTGATCTCGGGGGACCACTCGCCGAGACTGGCCGCCGGAGCGCTGTTCACGATGTCCTGGGCGCAGATGAACAGGAAAAGCGGGTTGCACGGCGTGAGCGAAAGGACGTTGTTCCAGCCGGTCCAATCGCTCCAGGCGCCATACTGGTCCTGGAAACGTACTGATGGGAAGTAGAAGTGGCGATTTGCGTTGCGCGGGTTCGGGTACACGCCTGCGTCCCAGTAGCTCTTCGTCAGCTGTGCGTACCAGGAACCGGGACTGTTCGGATCGGCCGCGAGCACGTCGGCCCCGAACTTGGCGCCGGTTCCGAGGATCGGCTGACCGGACACGTCAGGGAGAGGACCAACTATCTCCACGTCTCCCATGTCCCACTGCGCCGCGACGATCTGGTCGCCATCTGGGTCGGTCGCCGACGCCCAGTAGAAGACGTCCTCGTCGGGTCGCACCGGCGTCGGCAGCGAAGGATCGACGTCCCCCGAGGTTGCAGGGCGAAACTTGACCAGGCTGATGTTCGGTGGCGAGTTCCAGATGGTTATGCCGTTCCAGCCGAAGGGGTACGCCTCCCACCATTGCTTGCCGAAGATGTCAACGGCACATCCTTGCGACATACACAGCCGGCCTTTCGGATACCGGTTCGAGCCTGCCGGCCAGGTGTGATCTTTGAACGCCAGGGTTCCATTCGTACCCGAACCGTTCGTACCAGTCGATGTGTCCTGTGTGTAGGGGGCATTGGGGTCCGCGCTGCCGTCGTGGAAGAACCACTCGAGAGTCCAATTCTCACCCCAACGCCCCTTTGCTGCGGCACAACCCCCAGCCGGGTCGCGCAGCTCGAACGCGAGGCGTACTGGTTGGGCAGGCCGAATGACGCTCCTGTTCGGGTCCGCAGGACGCGGATAACCCGCGGGTACCGAGAAGCACTGTTCGAACCAGCGAACCTGGAAGCCCGGTGAAAGCGGGTTGGCATCCCATTCCTGGGGATAGGCAGCGTACCAGTTCGTACAAGTCCTGTTGCCGGCTTTCCACCCGCACAGACGCGCCGCCGGATAGTGACGTTGCGCGTTCGGGTACGTGGCGTTCGACACCGCGGTCACGTCGTAGCCGATCACGCTCACAGTGTCGCTCACGTGGCGGGTATTGGGGTTCGCGTCGGGATCGTGATCGAACTCGATCTGGACATTCCCGATGTCGGGGTCGATGCTGTTGCATGCCGGATTGATGATCCACAGAGGCCATATGAAAACCCATGCAGTCCTGGTCGTGATGCGGAACGTGACCGGCTTGCCCGCCCGATACTCCCCCGCGTATGTACCCGTGGGAGCGGATGCCTCCCAGCAGAACGCCCAGGGCAGGACATTGATGCCGTCCCCGCCCAGGATCCCGGGTAGCACAGACCAGCGGGAGGTGCAGGTTTGGGAGCCGCAGATCAATGCCTTCGGGTAGTGAAGACCGGGAGTGGTGTAGGCGAAGTCGAACGTGGCTGTGAACGGCAGGGGCGAATTGAACGTCTGGACCTTGTCGGCCGGTCGGTTCGGGTCGTCCTCTGCGTACCAGTAGACGGTCCAGGTGTTGTTGCTCGACGCGGCGTACTGGCACGGCTCGAGGAACCCGTGTTCGCGAAGCTCGATGGAGAGATGGACCGTGGTACCGGGCGGGACGTCACGGGGCTGGAAGTCGACCGGATGAAAGCACGCATCCACCGCCGACGCCGATGGTGCCCCCATTGGGCCGGGTGCATCCGCCCAGAGGCTCCCGACGAGAACGGACACCAGCCAGAGGCCGCCTGCTACGAAGATCGTTCTCGCCAGTCGATTCGCCAGACGGCTCGCCCGTCCTCGAACCGATTCCGCTTCGACGCCAACTGACCACAATTCAGCGCCCGCGCAAACAGGCTTCTGGCGCCCCTGGGCCATCGAGTCCTCCCCTTCCCGTTGCCTTCCTCGTCCCGAACCTCGTCCCGACTGACGGTCCGACCCACCGAT
>QWHP01000201.1 GCA_021404985.1 Actinobacteria bacterium ATB1 | reverse complement strand
GAAGAAGTTCTTCGCCGCCCGGTGTCCCGGAAGCACTGACACGTCGGCTGCCCGTATGCCCTGTCCCGTCAACCAGTCGATCGCTGCCGACAAGAGCGCTTCTCCGACCCCAACCTCGCGCGCCTCGATTTCCACGAAGAGATCCCGGATCCGCCCGATCTTCTCGGTGGACGCCTGTGGCAATGTGGGTCTGGTCTCGACGACGACGTATCCCACGACGTAGTCGTCGATCGTCCCGACGGCCACGAGCAGGTCCTCGGCCGCGATCGCCCCTGCCAAGGCCGCCTCGGCAGGCTCGGGCCAGGCATCGAGCTCGAACCACCGTCCCCTGTACTCACTCAGCTCGAGTCTCAGATCGTCGTAGAGGGCCTTGATCCGAGCAAGGTCGTCGACCGTGGCGACCCGGATCCCCTCCACTCGCTCGCTCGTGTCAGCGCTCGAGGAGGGCGTCGATCTTGCTGATGATGGTCTTGCGTCCGCGATGTGACGACTCGTAGCTGCGTACGTCGCCGAGCTCTTCAGGGCTCAGGCCGCTCAGGCGCTGCGCGACCTGAGTCGCTGACAACGTGTCATAGTCAGGAATCGCGAGATGTGCGCTTTCGGACCCGTCGGAGTCACCGTTGGTTCCGATGAATGGCGCGGGCTGTCCACCGTTGCCCGCGATCTCGCGCCCCGGGCCCGCGTCCGTCGTCCCACGAATGGCCGATGCGACGTTCGATCCGGCCTGTGTGCCGAACCCCTGCACGACCTTGAGGCCGGTCTCGGCCGCTGTACGGACCTGGTCGACGCGCTTGCGCGCATCCGCGCCCGTCTGGTTCACACGAAGTTGACCCATGGAGCGCGCCAGGACGAAAGCATTGTTTACGGTGTTCTTGACCTGTTCCACCTGGGACTTGCCTCGGGTCGAGAGCATCTCGACGACGCTCGGCATCATGTCCCGTATCGTCAGCGCCGCACCGATCGGCGCATAGATGAGGACATCGATGGGGTCCAACTGTGGCTTCTCTTCGCTCATGCCTCGGATCCTCGCTAGCGGGGGCGACCTCGCCCGATTCGCACAGATCGTCCGAACCGGAGCCTAGATCTCCTGGCGACGAGAAGTCGCAACGTCCTGACACATTTTTCGAGGGCAGCGAGGTGAGGATGGGTCAGTCCGCCGATACGTCCCGGCGTTACCCTCGCATCCCTGTGGCGCCACAGTCACTTCCCAAGATGTCGAGCACACCTGTGTCGTCGGGCACACGTCGACGTGATCTCATTGCGGCGAGCGTGCACGCCACGAGGGCCACTGCCACGAAGACGAACCAGTCTCCGAAGCGCGTGTAGATGGTCCTGTCATCGTGCAGGGGCATCCCCCATTCGAGGGTCTTGGGTTCGAAGAGGCCGGTCACGACGCGCATCGCCCCGTCTGCATCTATGAGGGCGGATCGGCCCGAAACGGCGACGACGGCCTCGGCACGGTGGTTCTCCACGGCACGCATGCGTGTCAGGGCGAGGTACTGCTCGGACAGCTCCGAACGGCCGAACGACGCGTTGTTCGTGAGGACGAAGATGCCTTCTGCACCTTCTCGCACGGAGTCCCTGACCGGATCACTGAACGCTGACTCGAAGCAGATGACGGACGCAGCCCGTCCTCCGGCTGTGTCGAATGTCCCGACGGCATCCCCGGGAACCGCGTCGCGGGGCACTTGGTCGAGCTGCCGGACGAAGCCCAGGGCCGAACGCCAGGGAACGCGTTCGCCGAAAGGTACGACGTGGCGCTTCACGTATCTGTCGACGACGTCACCGTCTGGACCGATGAGAAGGTTCGTATTCTCGAACGTCGTGTCGTCGGGACCGCGCACATAGGCGTTCGCGAGGACGGGCACTCCCACGGCCGAGTCTGCGATCTCACCGGTCAACATTTCCGTGATCGGCTGGTCCCATATCGAGGATTCTCCCCAGACGATCAGGTCCAGGCCCCGAGGCAAGGTCTCGGTCGCATCCATGTGCTCCTCGACCATCTTGTCGGGTGAGACGTCGTCATCCTCGAACCGGTTTGCCTGGACGATCCCGACCGACAGCTCGCCAACGGGGTCCGTCCGGGGTCGGAACATCCATCCACCCAGTGTCACGACGAGCACGACCGCTGCTGCGGCCGCCGCCGTGCCTCGCGGCGCTGGCCTGCGACGCAAGGCGGCGTCGATGAGAACCGCAAAGATGCAGTTGACGACACCCACCAGCCACGAGAGCGCGACGACGCCCCCTACTGCAGCGAGACTCCGCGTCACTGTGATGCCCTGCTGTGTCGTCCCCAACTCCCCCCAGGCGAAGCCCCCGAGGGGCCAGCGACCCCGGACCCACTCCGTCAGTGCCAGCACCGCCGGGATCCCGACCAACCACCAGACAGTGCCCAGCCGAGTGAAGATCGCACCCGCCATCCATCCGACGAGCACCATCTGGAGGGCGAGGAACGCGACAAGGAAGAACCAGGCGAACCAGGCGAACGGGAAGACCCATCTGAGCAGGAGGCCGAAGAAGACGATTCCCGAGACGAGGCCGGCGGATGCGCCACGCTTCGGTGAGCGAGCGACGAGCAGCATTGGCACGAGCGCGACGAACCCGAGCAGTCCGATGTCCGCGGGTGGATGTCCCATCCACAGCAGGATCCCCGAGCCGGCGCCTCCGAGAACCACCGGCCAGAGGCGCCGAGGCGCCTGTCTGTCGCCGTGGCGCTCAGTCGTCGAAGCGGACGATGAGGACGTCACAGTGCGCATGGTGGGCGACGTGGTCGGGAACCGAACCGAGAACGAATCGTCTGGGGCCCGTCATTCCGACGCTGCCGACGACGACGAGGTCGGCTTCCTCCTCCTCGGCGAGCGCGACGAGCGCAGTGCCCGGTCGTGACGCAGGCACAGTGCGTCCGTGACTCACGACTCCGAATCCGGCCGCAAGCTCCCTGGCGGAAAGAACGTGATCCTCGGCGCGGCCCGCCGTGGTGTCGTGCCACGAGTTCTGATCCGGCACGAACTCGGCATCCTGACGGGCATATGAGGATGCGATCGTGAGGCGAGCCCCCGTGTCGCGGGCCAGCTCGGCAGCCTCGGCGACTGCCCGCTCGGAACCGGGGGAGCCATCCGTCCCCACCAGCACGTTTTCGTAGACCGGCATCAGACGCAGTCTATGCAGACCGTCCTCGAAGAGTCCGCCAGTTGGGCTGCGGGCTTGATCAGGAAGCACTCCTGACACTGGAACTCGCCCGAGGCCCGCGGCCTCACCTTGGTGGTCAAGGTCTCGGTCGGCTCCTCGACGGCAGTTTCCATCGCCTTCGCGATGAACTCCTCGTCCTCCTCCACTGCGGACGCGGCTTGCTCCGCGACCATCTCATGCTCGTAGAGGTCGTCGAGGGAAGCCTCCTCGGCCTCCGGTTCCTCGTCCGCGTCGACGTCGAGGTCTTCTTCGTCCTCTGTGACATCCGGCACTTCGTCGGTGTCAACGTCGGAGACGTCCGCCACTTTGGCCCCTCCGTTGCCCTGTCCTTGTGGAGTGATTCGCAGCGCTCGCCGGGTCGGATTCAGACCCGGCAGTCGCTCGAATGGGCGCCAAGCGTACTCGCAGCTCTGCAGCCTGCAAAGCCTTCGGCACGCGGAGCCCGGATCTTCAGCGTCAGTTCGAAACGAACGTCGGACGTCGATCATTCCCCTCGTCACCCCGCGACTGCCCCGGCACGAACGCGGCCGGTAAGCCGAATCCACCCATGGGCGTAACTCGAACCGGGAGACCCCCGCATTCGCAGCGTTGATGCCCTCGTCGTAGCCATTGAACCCCAGTGACGCGTCGGCGGGAGCGACCATCGCCTCGAGGACCTCGGCCTCGATCTCCGCCTCGGCATCCGCGAGCTCGTCCATCCCGATGGGCCCCCGCGTGGCGCCGTGGAGGAACTGCCGGACGACCGGATCGTCGGACGCGAAGAGGTCTTCGCTGGGACCGAAGCCTGCAAGACGCGAGCGGAAAAGGATCGCCATGTAGTCCGCGATCCTGTGCGTGGATTCGACATTGTGCGTGATCACCACGAATGTCGCGCTCGTTTCGGCCTTCGTCGCGAGGATGAGCTCGTCGAGGTAGGCGACACGCACAGGGTCGAGCCCACTGTCGGGCTCGTCGAACAGGACGATCTCGGGATCCAAGACGAGCGCCCTTGCGAGACCGCCTCGTTTGCGCATCCCGCCGGATATCTCCCCGGGGAACTTGCGCAGGTGGTCCTTGAGCCCGACGAGCTCTGCCTTCTCATGGACGATGTCCCTGATGTCCCTCTCGCTTCGCCGTGTGTGCTCGCGCAGGGGAAACGCGATGTTGTCGTAGAGGTCCATGGATCCGAACAGAGCGCCATCCTGGAAGAGGACGCCCATCTTCATGCGGACCTTGTAGAGCTGGCGGTCCGACATCCGAACGACGTCCTCGCCGTCGATGTGGATCGACCCTCTCTCGGGCCGTAGGAGGCCGATGATGTTCTTGAGGAGGACGGACTTGCCCGTACCCGACGGGCCCATGATGTTCGTCACCGAGCCGCGGGGGATGTCGAAGCTGATCCCGTCCAGAACCTGGTGCGACCCGAAGGCCTTGGAAACGTCCCTGAGTTGGATCACGGCATCGTCGGCCACGGCACCCACCGTCTGGTCGTCCACCTGTCCGAGGGAAAGGCCCCCCGAGACACCCGCAGCCAAGTGTATGGAATATCCCGTGGGACGACTACTCCTTCGACTCAGACCCCCGTACCTCCCCCCTGGGGAGACTGCCCGGTCGGCCCGAAAGGCCGACCGGGCCCAGTTCGACGAGACGCACTCCCGCGAAGGCCTCGCCCGCTGGACGGACCTTTGGCGCCGTGCCCGCGCGGTGCGCTCCACGCACCGCCGGGCCGTTATCTACTCGGTCCGGCCTTGCCCCTGGTTTCAGCCCGGTGTCGAGCGTGAACCGAAACAGACCGCATCGTGACAGCTCATTCCCGTGCAGTCAAGACATGGATATCGCGCTGCCCCTTCATGCTGGTCAGCGGTATTGCCGTCGCGCCCCTTGGACCTTGGACACGTACACCTCGCTCTGGGGGTAGACGCCCTTGCTACGGACCGCGCCCAGACCTTGGTAGTAGGAGGCGAGGGCGAGGCGTTCGTTTCCCCCGTTCTTGTCGAGGAGCCAGCGCAGGTATGCAGTACCACCCTGGACGTTCTGGTTGACGTCCCATCGGTTGATCGGCCTTCCGATCAGTGCCGAACCGACCCACTCGGCGGTGCCCGGCATGAGCTGCATGACCCCAACGGCTCCGGCGCTCGAGACGGCGTTTGACTGCCAGCCGGACTCTACGTGGGCGAGGCCCTTCACGAGGTCGGGAGGGAGCCCGTAGTAGGAGGACCACCGATCCAGAGCCGATCCCACTTCGCTCTTCGTGGCACGGCCGGGCACCGGCGAAGGACCCGTGGGTGGAGCCGGCGTCGGAGCTCCGGCCGGGACGATGCGAATCCGCTGACCGACCCAGACCCTGTTCGGATTCGAGATCCCGTTGGCGCCGGCGAGGGCCTTGACCGTCGTACCGTACCTCTGCGCGATGTGCCCCAGGGTCTCCCCCTGCCTCACGGTATGGACTCCGGGCTGGGCCGGCGGGCTGGGTGTCCCTCCTCCTGGTGGGGCGCTTCCGCCTCCCGGCCCCGGGATCTTCAGCTTCTGGCCGGCTCGAATGAGATATGGCGGTCTGAGACCGTTCGCGTCCGCCAGTGCCTTCCACGACACACCGGCGCGCGACGCGATCTTCCAGACCGAATCACCGTTCGCGACGGTGTAGGAGCCGGGTCCTATC
>QWHP01000200.1 GCA_021404985.1 Actinobacteria bacterium ATB1 | reverse complement strand
CGTCGTCGAGCCTGTCCGTCCGAGCCTGTTCCGCCCGAGCCTGTTCCGCCCGAGCCTGTTCCGCCCGAGCCTGTTCCGCCCGAGCCTGTCCGTCCGAGCCCGCCTGCAACCGGCCGGCCGCAGCACTGCGAAGAGCACCCAACGGCCGGGGCCCCCATGCCCGAGGTCGAGGACGGACAACCGACGTGCTAGGAGGCAGGATGAAGAAGGCATCGAAGCTCGCTCTGGCGGGATTCTTGGCGCTCGTGCTGGCAAGCTCACTCGTGGGGCCCGCAGATTCGGCCACGCCAAAGCCCGCATACGTACGCGTGGTCCACAACTACTTCAGCGACGCGGTTCCGGCGCCGGCGCGGGTCGACATCAAGGCTGTGAGGCCCGGCCAGAACCTGGGGGCCGCCGCTCCGGCGGTGACCGTCGGCTACGGTGCGATAACCCGTTATCTCAAGCTTCCGGCGAGTGGCGACTGGGTCCTCGGAGTCTTCCTCGCGGGCACCGGCACCAAGGTCGCCGAGGTGAAGGTGACATTGGCCGACTGGAGCCGCACGACGGCTCTCGCAAGGCCGGCTTCCACCACGAACCAGGCGTTCAACCTCGAGTTCCTTGCCGACGGCTTCTCGCGCAAGCCACCTGCCGGACAGGCGAACGTGCGGGTCATCCACGGAATCGCCGCATCTGCTGCGGACAACGTGCGGATCGGCGCAGCGGGAGTCGGATGCCTTCTCGGTCCAGTGTCGTTCCCGGCGAACGCCACTCTGAACGTGCCTGCCGGCACCTACACGATCGGCGTCTACCCCGGAAGTGACATGACCTGCTCGGGCGCCCCTCTACCCGGCCTCTCCGCCACACTGACGCTCGAGGCGAACGCCGCATACACGGCCATCGCCCAGTTCAACTACCCCGACTCGGGGTTCCGTCTCAAGGCAGTCCTCGACCAGCGCTACTGAGACCCCTGGCAGCGCAAGAGCCGATCGGGATGGCGCCCGGCAGGACCGGGCGCCATCCCGCGCGTCCGGAGCGCGAGCCGCTCGCGGGGCGGTTCGCAGGCGGGATGCGGGCATCGGAGGCCGGCTTCTGGGAGAATGCCCGATGCCCGAATCCCTCGACGAAACCATCGTCTGCGTCGACTGCGGCGGTACTGCCCGTCTCATGCGGACTTGGCCCCCGGACGATCCTCCCGAGGAGGGTGACATCGTCACTTACCAATGTCCCGACTGCGGAGAGCGCCTCGACATCGTCCTCGACGTCGAGGACGACCTGAGAGGCGACGCCATACCCGACGCCTGAGGCGACACCCCGCCACCTGACGGCGCGTCAGATGGCGTGCTACGGTCCCGTCGCATGGGGATCCTGGACGAGATCGAGGCGCAGTTGACGGGGCCGGGAGGCCCGTTCGAGGTTGTCGAGGAGAACGTCCTCGGTGAGCGGATGCGGGTCTTCAAGGACCGCAAGCGCTCGCTGAGGGAGGTCCTCGCTTCGTCCGAGGAGTTCGCCGACAGGGAGTACATGGTCTTCGACGACGGCCGCCGCTACACGTTCGGTGAGAACATCGCGCTCGTGGCGCGCACTGCCGAGAGTCTGCGGAGCGAATTCGGGGTCGGCAAGGGTGACAGGGTTGCCATCCTGGGTTCCAACTCGCCGGAATGGGTCCTGGCCTTCTGGGCATCGGTCTGTCTCGGGGCTGTTGCGGTCGGTATGAACGCCTGGTGGGCCGGCGACGAGCTCAGATTCGCCCTCGAGGACTCGGAGCCCACTGTCCTCGTGGCCGACTCGAAGCGCCTCGCACGCCTCGAGGGTGATTCCGGAGGGATCCCCGTCGTGCGGATGGACGGCGAGCCCGCCCCCGGGGGTCGCTACGAAGGCGAGATTCCCTTTGCGACACTCGTCGCAGGCGCCGGCGACGCTGCCCTTCCCACAGGCGCGATCGACGAGGACGATCCCGCGGCGATCCTCTACACGAGCGGGACCTCGGGACGTCCCAAGGGCGTGGTCAACAGCCACCGCAACGTGATCGCGCTGACGGGGATCCAGATCTTCCAGGGTCTGCGCACCTTCCTCGTCGCGCCTCCCAAGCCCCCGGAGGAGGGCGGGCCGGAGATCCCCGAGCAACGCGTCCAACTCGTCGGGAACCCTTTGTTCCACGTGTCCGGCCTCTACACCCACGTCGTGACGATGCTCGTCACCGGGACCAAGACGGTGTGGACGACCGGGCGCTACGACCCGGAGGTCGTGATGCGCCTCGTAGAGGAGGAGCGAGTGACCGGCTGGTCGCCGATGGGCTCGATGGCCCCGCGACTCGTCGAGCATCCTGCCGTTGGCAAGTACGACCTGAGCTCCGTACTCACGGTGGGCTCGGGTGGGTCCCCGATGCCCGAGAGCGTGCAACGCCGGCTCCGCGAGGTCTTCCCCAATGCGGCGGCGAGCCTGGGTGTCGGGTACGGACAGACCGAGTGCACCGCTCTCGCGACCCTGTGTGCCGGGCCCGACCTGTCAGAGCATCCCGACTCGGTGGGCAGGCCCCTCCCTACGGTGGACGTCGAGATACGCGATCCGGACGGGAGATCCCTGCCCGAGGGGGAGGAGGGCGAGATCTGCATCCACGGGCCGACCGTCATGCTCGAGTACTGGCGGAACGCGGATGCAACCGCGGAGGTCATCGACGGGCACCGTTGGCTCAGGACGGGGGACATCGGGCGCATGGAGGGGCGGCTCCTCTGGATCAACACCCGGGCACGCGACATGATCCTGCGCGCGGGGGAGAACGTCTATCCGGTCGAGATCGAGCTCCGGCTCCAGGCCCACCCTGACGTCGCCGAAGCTGCGGTGGTCGGGGTCGACCATCCGGTCCTCGGCCAGGAGGTGAAGGCGATCGTCGTGCCGGCCGACCTGGGCGCTCCGCCCGAAATCGAGGCGCTCGAGCGGTGGGTGGCAGAGGCGCTGGCGTACTACAAGGTCCCTGCCCACTGGGAGTTGCGTGCCGAACCGCTTCCCCGCAATGCAGCGGGGAAGGTGATCAAGCCGGTCCTGCTCGGAGAATCGGAGAACCCCTTCCTCGCCGAGGACACCGTCTGAAACGTTTGCGGACCCGAGTGGATCGCGTCTCTCCGGGGCCTTATACACTCGGAGATCGACATGCCTGACACCATCGAACTTCCCCCGCTCACACACCTGCAGAGGCTCGAAGCCGAGAGCATCCACATAATGCGAGAGGTCGTCGCCGAGTTCGAGAAGCCCGTGATGCTCTACTCGATCGGTAAGGACTCCTCCGTGATGCTGCACCTCGCGCTCAAGGCGTTCCATCCCGGCCGGCTTCCCTTCCCTCTGCTCCACGTCGACACGACGTGGAAGTTCCGTGACATGATCGCCTTCCGGGACCGCATGGCACGGGAGATCGGCTTCGACCTCATAGTGCACACGAACCAGGAGGGTATCGCGGAGGGGATCAATCCCTTCGACCACGGGAGCCGCAACTACACGCACGTCATGAAGACCGTCGCTCTCAAGCAGGCCCTCGACCGAGGAGGCTTCGACGCAGCATTCGGTGGCGCGAGGCGCGACGAGGAGAAGTCACGTGCGAAGGAGCGGGTCTTCTCGTTCCGCGACAGGAACCACCGCTGGGATCCCAAGAACCAACGGCCCGAGCTCTGGAACCTCTACAACGGTCGCCACAACAAGGGCGAGAGCATCCGTGTCTTCCCGCTGTCGAACTGGACGGAGCTGGACGTCTGGCAGTACGTCCATCTCGAGCAGATCCCGATCGTCCCCCTCTACTTCGCCGCCGAGCGCCCCGTGGTCCAGCGTGACGAGAACCTCATAATGGTCGACGACGACAGGTTCCGCTTCGAGCCCGGTGAGGAGCCCGAGATGCGAATGGTCCGCTTCCGGACGCTCGGCTGCTACCCGCTTTCCGGCGCGACCGAGTCGAGGGCCCAGACCCTGCCCGAGATCATCCAGGAGATGCTTCTCGCGAAACGATCCGAACGCGAGGGCCGCGTGATCGACTACGACCAGGCAGGCTCGATGGAGGAGAAGAAGCGGGAGGGCTACTTCTGATGCACGAACCTGGGCCGGGGACGTCCGAATACACGGACGATCTGATCGAGGCCGACATAGACGCGTATCTCTCCCAGCACGAACGCAAGGGCCTGCTTCGCTTCCTGACGTGCGGCAGCGTCGATGACGGCAAGTCGACGCTGATCGGCCGGCTCCTCCACGACACGAAGATGATCTACGAGGACCAGCTCGCAGCGGTCGAGGCCGACTCGGTGACGCAGGGCTCGGCAGGGGACCGGATGGACCTGGCCCTCCTGATGGACGGCCTCAAGGCGGAGCGAGAGCAGGGCATCACGATCGACGTCGCCTACCGCTACTTCTCGACGACGCGCCGCAAGTACATCATCGCGGACACACCGGGTCACGAGCAGTACACGCGCAACATGGTCACGGGGGCGTCGACATGCGACCTCGCCGTGATCCTCGTCGACGCGCGGTACGGGGTGCAGGTGCAGACACGGCGTCACACCTACCTCGTCGACCTTCTCGGTATCCGCCACGTCTGCGTCGCAGTGAACAAGATGGACCTCGTCGACTGGTCGCGGAATCGCTTCGAGGAGATACGCGACGAGTACCTCGATTTCGCCAAGCGTCTTGGGATAGAGGACGTCTATGTGCTGCCCATCTCCGCTCTCGAGGGCGACAACGTCGTCGAGCAGAGCGCCAACATGGCCTGGTTCGACGGGCCTCCGATCATGGAGTACCTCGACACGATCGAGCTCGCCCGCGACCGCAACCTCACGGATTTCCGTCTGCCCGTCCAGTACGTGGTGCGCCCCGATGTCCACTTCCGTGGCTACGCAGGGACGATCGCGTCCGGGGTGGTGAGGCCCGGCGACGAAGTGGAGGTCCTCCCGTCCGGGAAGCGCACGCACGTCGACCGCATAGTCACGCATGAAGGCGATCTCGAGCTCGCATACACGAACATGGCGGTGGTGCTCACCCTCAGGGACGAGCTCGACATAAGCCGGGGGGACATGATCGTTCCCCCGGACGATGTTCCCACTACGGGCCAGACCTTCGAGGCGATGCTCGTCTGGATGGCGGACGAGCCGATGGTGCCCGGGAAGCAGTACCTCATCCGTCAGACGACCAAGACGACGACAGGTACGATCCGCGCGATCCGGCACCGCGTTGACGTGAACACCCTCGAGGAACATCCTGCCGGGGAGCTCGAGCTCAACGAGATCGGCCGGGTGACGGTGGCGGTCGACCAGGAGATCGCCTGGGATCCCTATGTGAACAACAGGGCGACCGGGGCGTTCATCGTCATCGACCGGATGACCAATGTGACGGTGGGTGCGGGGATGGTCCTCGACATCCCACCCGACATGGGGCTCTGGGAGGTCTCGCCCACGACCGAAGGGCTCGTCCGGCCCGGCAGTGAGATAGGGATCGGTGAGCGGATCGAGAGGTACGGCCAGCGCCCGGCGACGATTCTGATCACCGGCCTCTCCGGGGCGGGCAAGACCTCGGTCGCCAAGGCACTCGAGCGTCGTCTGTTCGAGTTGGGCCGGGTCACGATGCGCCTCGACGGACAGAACCTGCGGCTCGGGATCAGCAAGGATCTCGGTTTCAGCTCCCAGGAGCGCTCGGAGGCGCTGCGCCGCGCGTCCGAGGTCGCCAAGCTCGCGAGCGACAGCGGCATCATCTGTCTCCTCGCCCTCGTGGCACCGAAGGAGCACGTACGCGAGCTCGCACGGGAGCTGCTCGGTCCCGACCGGTTCGTCGAGGTGTTCCTCTCCACGCCGATCGAGGTCTGTCGCGAGCGCGACGACCGGGGACTGTACGCGGCGGCGGACCGGGGAGAGATCCCGCAGTTCC
>QWHP01000199.1 GCA_021404985.1 Actinobacteria bacterium ATB1 | reverse complement strand
GACGGCAAGGCCACGACCGTGGACGTTCCCGACGACCTCGCCGCGAACGCCGCAGACCTCCGTGGGACCCTAGTCGAGGCGATCGTCGAGAACGACGAAGATCTCATGGACAGGTACTTCGCCGACGAGCCGATCGAGGCCAAGGAGCTCCGCGCGATGCTCGGACAGGGGATGCGCACTGGGGGCGCGTTCCCGGTCGTCGTGGGGTCGGCGCGCAAGCTCATCGGGGTGGATCTTCTCGCCGACCTGATCGTCGAGGCCGCCCCCTCGCCCCTCGACTCGCCAGCGATGAGAGTCGCCACACCCGACGGCCCGGGGGACCCCATCGAGGACGCCCCCGAGCATGCCCCTGCGGTCTACGTCTACAAGACCTATGCTGATCCCTTCGTCGGGCAGGTCAGCTACTTCAAGGTCGCTGCCGGACAAGTCCTCCCCGACATCCATCTCGTCAACCAGAGGTCGGGCACGGACGAACGTCTGCATCAGGTCTTCGCCCTGAAGGGCAAGGACCACGACTCCGTACCCAAGCTCGCGTATGGCGATATCGGTGCCGTGTCCAAGCTCTCCGACACGGCGACCGGGGACACGCTGGCGGACAAGTCGGCACCACTCGAGATCACCGGGCTCGAACCCGTCGAGCCGCTGCTCGCCGTGTCGCTCGTGCCCAAGACGAAGGGCGACGAGGACAAGCTCGCCACCGCCCTGCACCGAATCGAGGCGGAGGACCCGACCATCCGTGTGGAACGGAACCCGGAGACGAGCCAGACGTTGCTGTGGGGGGTGGGCGAGACGCACATCAACATCACTCTCGAGCGAATGCACCGCAAGTTCGGGGTCGAGGTCGAGACCGGCCCGCCCCGCGTTGCGTACCGCGAGACCGCACGCAAGACCGCCGAGTTCGAGGGAAAGCACAAGAAGCAGTCCGGCGGCCGAGGGCAGTTCGGGGTGGCCTTCGTCCGGATCGAGCCCCTCCCCCGCGGCTCCGGCTACGAGTTCGTCGACGCGATCGTGGGTGGCGTGATTCCTCGCCAGTTCATCCCGGCAGTCGACAAGGGCATCCAGGAGGCGATGCAGAGAGGACCCCTCGCCGGGTATCCGGTCGTCGACGTCCGCCTTACGGTCTTCGACGGCAAGGCGCACTCGGTCGACTCCGACGAACACAGCTTCAAGATGGCCGGATCGCTCGGCCTGCGCGGTGCGCTCCAGGCTGCGGATCCCGTGCTGCTCGAGCCGGTAGGCCTCTACTCCGTGCTCGTCCCGGACACCCTCGCCGGGGACGTTTCGGGCGACCTGAACAGCCGGCGAGGCCGCCTGCAGGGAATGGAGAGCGTCGGCGGTGGGCGGTCGCTCATCCGGGCGCTCGTGCCGATGGCCGAGATGACACGGTACGCAATCGATCTCCGTTCGATCACCGGAGGCAGAGGGTCCTTCAGCGTCGCCTTCGACCACTACGAGGAGGCTCCGCCTCAAGTTGCCGAGAAGGTGATCGCGGAGGCGAAATCCGAGGACTGAACCCGAGGATCGAATCCGGGATCGAGGTGGGCCGGAGTCGCAGGGAACGGCCCCGAATCAAGCGGGGCGCTCATCCTCCTCCTGCCGGAGCCGCTCCCAGTCCTCGGGATTCGACTCTTCGAGGACCTCGAAGACCGTTCCGTCGACCGCGTCGAGCTCGACGAACCCGCGCATGTCCGGAGGCTCCTCGGCGGAGTACAGCAGGATCCGCCAGGGGGGCCTCGACAGCCAACCCCGCCAACCGAGGTTGGCCGCAGCATGACCGACGCCGAAGGAGATCTGTTTCGTCGCCTCGATCAGTGCCTCTTCCTGGTCGAGGCGCATCCTCCACCCCGCGAACCAGAACCAGAGACCGAGGAGCGCGAGTACGATGCCACCCGCCAGAGCCCCCGCTGTGATCCAGCCCTTCCCCCCCGGCTCGGTGACGTAGAGTGCCACGGCTCCCGCTGCGATCACCCAGAGGATGACCGCTGTATAGCGCCGCTGTGCCGTGTCGGGGAACACGTAGGCTGCGAAGTCCACCTCGTCCGCGCGGGCAGCTTCGCCGCCGTCCTCGGGCGCCTCTGCGCGAGGTTCTTTTGCGGGGTCCTGCGGGAGCTCTTCTGGGGGCATCGGACAAGTCTGCCACCAGCGCTCAGCGGGGATCGAGACTGCCGGTCTCGTCGGAGGCGAACGCCGCGGCGACGCGGGCAAAGGTGTCGGGGAGGTCCTCGGGCAGGATGCGAGTCCCGCCTATCGTCGAGATGTAGTTCGTGTCGCCGCTCCAACGCGGCAGTACGTGCATGTGGAGGTGTGCGGGGATCCCGGCTCCGGCGGCGCGACCGAGATTCGCCCCGACATTGAAGCCGTCGGGACCGTACGCGGCGTCCAGGACGCGAACGGAGCGCCGCGTGGCGGACATCAGCTCTGTGGCCTCGTCCTCGGTGAGCTCGGGCAGGTGGCCAACATGCCTGTAGGGCAGAGCCATGCAGTGCCCGGTGCCGTACGGGTAGAGGTTCAGGGCCACGTAGACCAGCTCACCCCTCCAGACAACGAGACCCTCGTCGTCCGCCAGGGCGGGAAGGCGACAGAACACGCACGTGGAACCTGCGTCCGCACCCGTCTCCTTTTCGACGGACTCCACGTAGCGGATCCGCCATCCCGCCCAGATGCGGTCGGTGTCGGGCTTCAAGCCATCTCCGCCGTCTCTCGCGCAAGGCGCTCGAGGAGGGAATCGAGGGGGACATCCCTCTCGTCCTCTCCGTCACGCGTCTTCAGGCCCACCGTCCCCGCTTCGACGTCGGCGTCACCGACAACGAGCGCATACGGGATCTTCTGGAGACGCGCCGTGCGCAACTTCGCCCCGACGGTCTCGGGGTGGTCATTCACGTCGACGCGGTGGCCCGCAGTCCGCAACGCCTCGGCGACCTCAGCCGCGTAATCGAGGTGGCGGTCGGCGACAGGAACGATCTCTGCCTGCACGGGAGCGAGCCAGAGGGGCAGTGCCCCGGCGTAGTGCTCGAGCAGGATTCCGAAGAAGCGCTCGATCGAGCCGAAGAGCGCCCGGTGGATCATGTACGGCCGGTGCTCCTTGTTGTCTGCACCTGCGTAGGTGAGGTCGAAGCGCTGCGGCAGTTGGAAGTCGACCTGCAACGTCGAGAGCTGCCACTTGCGACCGATCGCGTCCTTGACGTGCACGTCGATCTTCGGCGCATAGAAGGCCCCGCCTCCCTCGTCGACGACGTAGTCGATACCCTGGGACCGCAGCGCCTGCTCGAGCGCGTCGGTTGCCTCGTCCCAGTCGGCCGGTTCCCCCACATACTTCTCGGGCCTCGTCGACAGCGTCGCCTCGAACTCGCCGAGGCCGAACGTGCGGAGTAGGCGCAGGACGAAACCCAGGAGGCTCTCGAGCTCCGGCACGATCTGCTCACGGGCACAGAAGATGTGGGAGTCGTCCTGGGTCAGCCCCCGGACCCGCGTCAGGCCGTGGACCACACCGGACAGCTCGTATCTGTAGACGGTGCCGAACTCGAACAGGCGCAGGGGCAGTTCGCGATAGCTGCGCGTCCGGCTCTTGAAGATGAGGACGTGGAACGGGCAGTTCATCGGCTTGAGGAAGTACTCGGCTCCTTCGAGCTCCATGCCCGGGAACATGCTGTCTCGATACCAGGTGAGGTGGCCGGACGTGGTGAACAGGTCGCCCTTGGCTATGTGGGGGCTAACGACGAACTCGTAGCCGGCCTTCTCGTGCTCGGTCCGGCTGTACTCCTCAATGATGCGCCGGACGAGCCCACCCTTGGGGTGCCAGACCGGCAGGCCAGATCCGATCACGTCCGGGAAGCTGAACAGGTCGAGCTCCACACCGAGCTTGCGGTGGTCCCTCTTGCGCGCCTCCTCGAGACGGTGGAGATGCTCCGCGAGCGCCTTCTTGGACTCCCACGCGGTCCCGTAGATCCTCTGGAGCTGCTGCCTCGATGCGTCCCCACGCCAGTACGCACCGGCGGTGCGCATCAGCTTGAAGTGCCCCAGGCGCGAGGTGTCAGGAACATGGGGACCCCTGCAGAGATCTACGAAGCGCAACTCGGGCTCACCCTCGGTGTCGCCGTCCCCGCAATTTCGGTACACGCTCACCGTTCCACCGGCCGCGCCCTCAGCCTCGTCCACGGACTCGATGATCTCACGCTTGTAGGGCTGCGATTCGAACAGCTCGAGTCCCTCCGGCACCGAGAGCTCGTCACGCCGGAAGACCTGGCCTTCCTCCACGATCTCCCGCATGCGCGCCTCGATTCGCTCGAGATCCTCGTCGGCGAACGGGGTCTCGACCTCGAAGTCATAGTAGAAGCCGTCCTCGACAGCGGGGCCGATCGCGTACTTCGCATCCGGGTGGAGATCTGTCACCGCCTGGGCGAGCACGTGCGAAGTCGAGTGGCGGATGATCTCGCGGCCCTCCTCGGAATCGCCCGTGATGACGCGGATCTTCCCCGGGGGGACCTCCCGCGACAGGTCGTACAGTTCGCCGTCGGACTCGACGGCGAGCGCAGCGCGGGCGAGTCCGGGTCCGATCGCCGCAGCTACGTCGAGACCTGTCGCGCCTGCGGGAAGGTCGAGCTCGGTGCCGTCGGGAAGTACGTAGGTCGCCATACGCCGCTGAGCCTAGATGGGCGGGCATCGTGCCTTGCGAAGGAATCCCCGGAGGCTCCCCGCGTCCTCACTCGAGCTCGACCTCCCATGTGAGCGTCCCGTCCTCCTCGATCACGACTCCGACCGTCGCCGTGACGCCCCCCGCCTCGACCGCCTCACAGGTGAAGGGGTCGCCAGGATCGGCGAAGATCACCCGTTCACACGTGACCTGGACGTCAGGTCCCAGCTCGGCCGCGATCTCTGCTGCGATCTCGTCGCCATCGACGACGTCTCGATCCGGCTCCCAGTCAAAGGCGCCCGCGTTGTCGGTCATGGTGCCGACGACCATCGCCGTGGTCCCACCCACAAGGACAGTGCACTCGAAGGTCTCGCCCTTCTTGCGGGGGATCCGGTCAGGGCACGAGACGAGGTCGGCAGCGACACCGGTTCGCTCTTCGAAACCGCGATCGATCTCGCCGGCGACGGTCTCGCCGTCGAGGGTTACCGTGCCGCAGGCTGCCATCGCGAGCCCGACCCCCAGGAGGATCCCGGTCACGGCAGCGGCGCCCCGCAGCCGGAGAAACCGCCGGTACTCGGAGCTGCCGCTCAAGCCTCCTGGACGGCCCACACGACATTGCCTTCGTCGTCCGTCTGCTCGACCTCGACCGTTACGGACTCCCCTCCGCCGAGCTCGACATCGCATGTGAAGGAGTCGCCCTTCTCGACGTCCCGGGATTCGGGACAGTCGATCGAGCTGACGGACTCGCCGGTCTGACTCTCGATCCCGTCCGAGATCTCGTCCTCGAGCTTGTCCATGTCGAGGCCGTCGGATCCGACGGAGAACTCGCACCCGGAAAGGAGGAACGTTCCGGCCGCGAGGAGGGCGGCGAGCGCTCGACGGGCTGGCATTCGCATGCAGTCTCCTCTCGATGGGACTTCGACCCTCCCGATCAGGATGGTCCGGCCCCCGGCAATCAGAGTCCCACTGCCCATTCCCGAGTCCATTCTCGCGGCCGGGCTCATGTCGGCCCGAAACCTGCCGAGGAATGAGGAGAGTTCCACGGTTCCTGGATCAATGTCCGGGGTGAGGTGAGATGACGGATCTGTTCTCTGCGCTTGCTGTGACGTCTGCGTGTGGATTCTGGGTCTGGGGCGTGCTCGACTCATCGACCCTCCGTCCGGGTTGCGAACGGAGCTTTCGTTGGGCGGTTCTCTGCCTCCTTGCAGGTCCGCTCGGAACGCTCCTCTGGACCTTCGGTCCAAGGAGACGTCTCCCCGCC
>QWHP01000198.1 GCA_021404985.1 Actinobacteria bacterium ATB1 | reverse complement strand
CCGATCCCGGCGAATGCGGCCCAGATCCCGATCGCCTTCCCGCGTTCCCCGGGGGGGAAGACGTTCGTCAGGATCGACAGCGTCGCGGGCATGACGAATGCCGCGCCGGCCCCCATCAGTGCCCGTGTGGCGATCAGTTGTTCGGGCTGGGTGGCGAAGGCCGACATGCCGCTGAAGATGCCGATGACGAGGAGCCCGATCTGCAGGGCGGGTTTGCGGCCGAAGCGGTCGCCGAGCGTGCCGGCTGTGAGGAGCAGTCCCCCGAACACGAGAGCGTAGGCGTCGACGATCCACTGCATCTGCGAGAACGGGGCCCGTAGCGCCCGGACCATGGTCGGGATCGCGACGTTGAGGACCGAGTTGTTGATCACCACCAGGACAAGGCTGAGGCACAGGACGCCGAGGATCACCCAGCGACGGTGATGAATGGTCTCGGGGGATTGAGCCATGTGCTCCTGTCTAGCCGATCACCCCCATGCGCCCGGATTGGTAGTCCTCCACCGCCTGGGCGATCTCGGCACGCGTGTTCATCACGAAGGGGCCGTACCGTGTGACCGGCTCGCCCAACGGGGCTCCGGACAGCACGAGGCATTCCAGCCCGTCCTGTCCCGCCGTGGCGGAAACCATGGAGCCGGGGCCGAGCAGGGCGAGCTCGTGTGCATCGACGGGACGGGCGTCGGACCCGAGGAACCCCGGACCCGCGAAGACGTAGACACCCGCGTTGTCGGACTCGCCGACTGCCAGGTTCGTCGCCTCCCCGGGCGACAGGGTCACGTGCAGGTAGGTCACCGGGCTGTGGGTCTCGACCGCTCCCGTCGTGTCCCGGAAGACACCGGCGATCACCCGCACTGAACCGCCGCCGTCGAGCGACACCACGGGGATCTCGTCGGCGGGGATCTCCTGGTATCGGGGCGCGATCATCTTGGACTTCGCAGGAAGGTTCACCCAGAGCTGGAACCCGTGCATCCGGCCGCCCTCCCTCGTCATCCCTGCCGAGGGCATCTCCGAGTGGACGACGCCGGCCCCCGCGGTCATCCACTGGACGTCGCCCGGACCTAGGGAACCACGATTCCCCACGGAGTCGGCATGCTCGAGTCTCCCCTCGAGCATGTACGTCACGGTTTCGAAGCCCCGATGGGGATGGTCAGGAGCACCCTTGGCCTCGCCGGGGGCGAGGTCCGAGGGAACCATCTCGTCGAGGAGCAGGAAGGGATCGAGCATCGCCAGGCGTTGCGTCGGGAAGGGCCTGTGCACGAGAAAGCCGGCGCCTTCAAGAGTCCGGATGCCCGGAAAGATCTCTGTGACCACTCGGGTGTCCGGAGGTGGGCCGTTGGGGGAGGGTGTATCGATCATGCACTCCTGAACGCCGGCGGGCCGCGCCCTGTTCCGACCCGGACGGACTCGAGGCCCTCCGGTCCCGTACTCTGGGCGGATGTCCACGGGACACGACCCCGGAGGTGCGACTTGACCCGAGTGACCGAGCAGCCTGAGTGGCAGGCGTTGCGGACCCACCACGAGGAGATCCGTGACGCTCATCTCCGGGATCTCTTCGCCGACGACCAAGACCGGGGTGAACGTCTCTCACTCTTCGAGGCGGGCATCTACGTCGACTTTTCGAAGAACCGGCTCACCGACGAGACGATGCGTCTTCTTCTTGCCCTCTGCGAGACCACCGGCCTGCGCGAAGGGATCGAGGCGATGTTCGCCGGGGAGAGGATCAACGTGACCGAGGACCGACCGGTGCTCCACGTGGCGCTCCGGGCGCCCGAGGGAACCAGGATCGTGGTCGACGGGGTGAACGTCGTCGACGAGGTGCAGTCCTGCCTCGCCAAGATGTCGGACTTCGCGGAGACCGTCCGGAGGGGGGGCTGGATTGGCGAGACCGGCCGGCCGATTCGGAACATCGTCAACATCGGGATCGGGGGCTCGGACCTCGGTCCCGAGATGGCCCACACTGCACTGGCCTGGTACGGCGACCGGGACATCACATGCCGGTTCGTCTCGAACGTCGACGGGATGGATTTCCACGAGAAGACCCGGGACCTCGACCCGGCAGAGACGCTGTTCGTCGTCTGTTCGAAGTCGTTCGGCACGCAGGAGACCCTTGCCAACGCCCGTACTGCCCGCGAGTGGATCCTCGGGTCTCTCGGCGGCGGCGACACGGCCGTTGCAAAGCACTTCGTTGCCGTCTCGGCCAACCCCGGGCGCGTGGCAGAGTTCGGCATCGACATCGGGAACATGTTCCCGATGTGGGACTGGGTCGGAGGCCGCTACTCCTACGACTCCGCCATCGGGCTCTCGCTGATGGTCTTCATAGGCCCGGACGCCTTCAGGGAGATGCTCGGCGGATTCCGTGAGATCGACGAGCACTTCCTCTCCACCCCGTTCGAGCGGAACATCCCGGTTCTGATGGGGCTCATCGGCATCTGGTACGGGAACTTCTTCGGGGCCGAGACGCAAGCGGTGCTGCCGTACAGCCAGTACCTGTCGAGGCTCACTGCGTATCTCCAGCAGCTCGACATGGAATCGAACGGCAAACACGTGACGCGGGAGGGCGAACCGGTAGGGACCCAGACGGGCCCGGTCGTGTGGGGACAGGCGGGCACGAACGGCCAGCACGCCTACTACCAGTTGATCCACCAGGGTACGAAGCTGATCCCCAGTGATTTCATCGGGTTCGCAGAGCCGCTCGAGGATCTCGGTGAGCATCAGGACCTCCTGATGGCGAACTTCCTCGCCCAGCCCGAGGCGCTCGGATTCGGGAAGACGGCGGCCGAGGTCCGGGCGGACGGGGTCCCCGAGCGCCAGGTGGCAGCGCGCACCTTCGAGGGGAACCGGCCGACGACTTCGATCCTCATGGACAAGCTCACGCCCCGGAACCTCGGGAAGCTCATCGCCCTCTACGAGCACAAGGTGTTCACACAGGGGTGGATCTGGGGCATCAACAGCTTCGACCAGTGGGGTGTCGAGCTCGGCAAGAAGCTCGCCAACGACATCATCCCCGAGCTCACGTCGGACTCTGCTCCCGTCCTGTCCCATGACTCGTCGACGAACGCGCTCATCCGCCGGTATCGGTCGATGCGCGGCCGCACATAGCACCAGCTTCCACCGTCGGGCTTCACCATGTGAATCCGTGTCTCGGAGCCCCACCTAGGATCCGCGGTGGAAAGGCGCCGCATCATCGTCTCGCGTGAGGAGAGCAGGCATGCAGCTGGGCATGATCGGTCTTGGCAGGATGGGCTCGAACATGGTCCGTCGCCTCATGAGGGACGGGCACGAGTGCGTCGTCTACGACGTCAACCCCGAAGCGGTCGAGGCCTTGTCGGCGGAGGGTGCCACCGGGACGAAGTCGATGGAAGCCTTCGTTGCCGCACTCGACCAGCCGAGGGCGGCCTGGGTCATGGTCCCTGCTGCGGTCACGGAGGCCACCGTCCTCGAGTTCGCGAAGCACGCCGAGAGCGGCGACATCGTGATCAACGGTGGCAACTCCTACTTCCACGACGACATCGCTCTCGCCAAGGGGCTCGAGCCGATGGGAATCCACTTCGTGGACGCGGGCACGAGCGGCGGTGTCTGGGGTCTCGAACGCGGCTATTGCCTGATGATCGGAGGGGAGGAAGACGTCGTTGCCCACCTGGCACCGGTGTTCCGGTCGATCGCCCCCGGGGTCGAGGCCGCCGGCAGGACGCCGGGCCGCACGGGTGCACCGTCTCCTTCCGAGGAGGGGTGGTATAGATGTGGTCCCGTGGGCGCCGGGCATTTCGTGAAGATGGTCCACAACGGGATCGAGTACGGGATCATGGCTGCCTACGCCGAGGGCCTCAACATCATCAGGAACGCCAACCAGGCGTCGCGGCCCCGCGACGTCGACGCCGAGACGGCCCCCCTGATCGACGCGAACCTCCGCTATGAGATCGACGTCTCAGAGGTGGCGGAGGTCTGGCGGCGAGGGAGCGTGATCGGGTCGTGGCTCCTCGACCTCACCGCCCAGGCGCTGCTCGGCGACGCCGACCTCTCCGATTACGGGGGCCGGGTCAGCGACTCGGGCGAGGGCCGCTGGACTGCGCTGGCCGCAGTCGCCGAGGGCGTTCCTGCTCCCGTGCTCACGGCTGCGCTGTACTCCCGTTTCGGCTCGCGGGGAAACGATTCGTATGCGAACAAGGTCCAGTCGGCACAGCGATACGAGTTCGGTGGACACCACGAGAAGCCGGACCGGAGCGAGGCTCCGCACTGACATCCGTGACGGCGGACGAGGGTCTTCCTTATCGATGTAGCCTGGTTCTGTCGGGGTGACCAACCTGAGGGAGTGGCGGTGACGGGACCCGCCCTTTGGACCCGAGACGCACCTCTCGCCGGGGAGGATCGGGCAGAATCCCGTGATCCCACGCCCGGCGGCGAGGGTTTTGAGCCGGTCGGAGCTCTTCGAAGGCGGCAAAGGCGACCGCGTTCGTCCCCCCAGTGCGCGAGGATCGCCACCCGGACGGCGCTCGGGTGTTCGGTCGCCGCGGTCAGCATCGGCGTTGCCGCTCTGCTCGGCTGGATCTTCGACGTAACAGTGCTGACAAGGGTGTCCTCGGAATACGTCAGCATGAAGGCCACCACCGCTGTCTGCTTCGTCCTCTCCGGCGCGGCACTGGTCCTGAACGTCACAAGGCCCGGTAGTCGGGCTACGCAGCGGGTCTCCCTGGGGATGGTTCTCGTAACCGTTGGGCTCGCAGGTACCGCCTTGATGGAGACGATCGTTGGGTTGGACACCGGACTCGGCGAGGCCCTCTTCGAGGACACGGGGCCGCTGGGAGCACGCCCCGGGCTCATGTCCCCGCTGACGGCGGGGAGCTTCCTCCTCATCGGGACGGCCACAGCTCTCCTCTGGTGGCCGAGGCGCAGCGCTTGGCTGCGCGAGATCCTTGCCGCCGCTGTCGCCGTCGTCGCCTACGCCGGGCTCATCGGGTACCTCT
Organism: Actinobacteria bacterium ATB1; assembly: GCA_021404985.1. Taxonomy (GTDB): domain Bacteria; phylum Actinomycetota; class Acidimicrobiia; order UBA2766; family UBA2766; genus QWHP01. Next base: position 942 of record QWHP01000198.1, on the reverse strand, counting down.
TCGGGGCCGAGAGCCTGCAGAGCTTCGGGCTGCTGACACGCATGGCTTTGCACACGGCGCTGGGGTTCTCGCTCCTGAGCACAGCCGTGCTCTGCGCAGAGCCCGAGGTTGCCCCCTTCGACGTGTTCGTCTCCCGGGGGGTGGGAGGTCAGCTCACAAGGCGCCTCGTGCCCATCGTGATCCTCTTGCTGCCGGCGATTGGCGCTGCCCGCCTGCATGCCCAGCGCGTCGGCCTGGTCTCGACGGAACTCGGCCTCGCCCTGATGGTCCTGGTCACAGGGGCGATCCTGGTCGGGGTCGTGCTCTGGACGTCCGACAGCCTCGGCCGTTCCGAGGAGGCGCTTCGCGATCGCGAGCAGGAGCTCAAGTCCATCCTCGACAATGCCCAGGTCGCGATCTTCGTCAAGGACCTCGAGGGCCGGTACCGGCTGCTGAATAGATTCGCGGCGAGCTACCTGCCGGAGGCCTCCTCCCCACTCGGCCAGACCGACTTCGATCTCCTCCCGGCCGCCATTGCCGAGGTGCTCTGGCAGAACGACAGGACGGTGCTCGACACCCAGACTGAGCTCCGCGCGGAGGAGCGGGTCACCCGTCACGACGGGGAGAGGACGATGCTCTCTGTCAAGTTCCCGGTTTACGACGCTGACGGTGGCATCAGCGGTGTGTGCGGGATCTCGACGGACGTCACGGACAGCAAACGTGCCGAAGACGCCGTGAGGAACCTCAACGCGGAGCTCGAAGCACGCGTCACGCAGAGGACGGCAGCCTTGGAGGCCTCCAACAGGGAGCTCGAGTCCTTCACTTACACGGTATCTCACGATCTGCGGGCGCCCCTCCGGGCGATCGAGGGCTTCAGTGGGATCCTCGACCGGGATTGGTCTGACCGGCTCTCCGACGACGGACGCCACTGCCTGGAGCGGATCAGGGTGAACGTCACGCACA
>QWHP01000197.1 GCA_021404985.1 Actinobacteria bacterium ATB1 | reverse complement strand
GCCCCAGCGCTACTCCCAGCCCTCGAACGTCTGGGTCAGATACGGGACGTACTCGGAGAAGAGCGTGAGGTCCCAGAACATCACCTGAACAGCGACGCTGATCCGGTTGTTGGCGATCGTGAGAGTCGCCGGTGCCCAGTTGATCCGGCAGCACCAGTCGTTCGTGAAGAGGAACTTCTGCTCCGTGAACACGTCGCCCGTGCCGCCGCCGGTCACGACGAAGCCGTTGTTGTTCACATTCATCGTCAGCGACGCGTGCACGTCGACCCCGGCCCGGTACCAGCCGACGACATCGAAGACTTCGCCTGTGTACTGCGTGTACGTAAGCCCGGAGTAGAGCTGTCCGGTGATCTGGCGGTTGCAGTAGCTGACCATGCCGGCGAAGTCGAGCCGCCCGTTCGACGAGTACGTGACATTGTTGATCCATGCGTTGGCCGAAGCGTTGGCACAGATGGTCCCGCCGTCGGGGATCGTCGTGTCGAAGTGTGCGGTGAAGCCCATGTCCTGTTTCGTGCCTTGGGCGTCGACCACTGCGCGGATCCCGGTCGTGTCGTCGACCTCGAACTCGCCGTGGGCTCGGAAGCCGTTCAGACGGAAGTCGGCGGCTCCGTCGAGGTGATACGTGAACGAGCACGAACCTGCCGTGCAGATGAACGTCGCGTTCCCGTTGAACCCGATGGACGTCTGGAGGTCGGGCACATATGCATTCGCCGTGATCCTTACGTTGGAGGGGGTGACGATGCCGGTGCCGCTCGCATCGAGTCCGCGGAATCGTCCTGTCGCCTGCACCGTGAGCGTGTAGTCAACCAGTCCCGTGCTCAGGGCGCTGAACGATCCGGTGACGCTCCCGTTGAGCTCGGAGTTCCTCTCGGGGTTCGAGATGTTGACGCTGCCGGTGGCATCGACCCATTCCTCTGTACCGACGCTCCCGGCGACGAAGAGGAGGTCACCCGTGAACCTCGACTGCGACAGCGTGGTGCTGACGCTCCCTGTCGCGTCGGCCCGCCAGTCGCCCGACTGCGCCTGCACCAACGCGCCACTCCGGTTCTTGATCCTCTGCCCGGCAAGGTTGCTGCCGAAGTAGAAGTGCCCGGACATGGACACGTTGACGATCGTCTCGACGACGAGGCTCCCGCTGAAGTCCGCCCCGTACTGGTCGATGTGGCCCTGCAGCGGCATGTGGAGATCGTCAGCCTCGAGGTTGCCGTCGAAGCTGACGTCGAACGGGTCCGCAGCGCCCCCGTCGAAGTGCCCGGCGAACTGTGGTCCTCCGAGGGGACTGGGGCCTGTCAGGCAGACGCCCGGCTTCGGGCAGACCGGGGACGCCGAGCCCGAGATGTCGAAGCGTCGCAGCTCACCGAGCTCCGCCGAGATACCTCCGGCCACCTGGACCGATTGTCCGAGCAGACGTAGGCGGGCATCCATCGTCGCGTTCACCAGCGTCGTTTCGTCGAGGTTGGCGTCGAGGTCGACGCCGAGCGATTCGACGTCGATGCTGTCCAGCGAGAAGTTGGCGGCGCTACCGGTGAAGCGGACGCATATCCCGCAGGTCGGGGTGGTGAACACCTGGCCCGCGACTGAGAACGTGGGTCCGCCAGCGAGATCCACCGAACCTGACACCGAGGTGTTGACCGCTCCGGGAGCGATGTCGAAGTCGAAGTCCCAGTTGGACATGGTGAGCGCGCCGACAGTGAGTTGGCTGAGATGCCCGTTGCCGACGAGACGGCGCGCGTCGTCGTCGTACTCGGCGTTCAAGCTGAGCGGGTGTCCGCCGATCGACCCGGCGAAGCCGAGCCACAATCCGGGCGAATATGTCCTGCCTCCCGTCGTGCCGCCGTTCGGCGCGACCACGAGATCAGCGTCGTCGATGGCGACCATGGTGTTGTCCGCCGGGATGCCCGTCGGCAGAAGGGGCCGCAGCGAAGTGACCCCGTCTGCGTTACCTATGTGCATCGAGATGATGGGTTTCGTCTTGTCGAGGTTGGCTCGGAACGTGACGGGCTGGGTGACGACGACCTGAAGGTCGTCGATCCACAAGGTCGGCAACGTCGCGGTGGAGGTGACAGTCAGCGTGGGCAGGTTCCCCGTGTAGACGTTGAGGCTTCCGACGATCGAGGCCCCGTCCAGCGTGAGGCCGCTCACACCGAAGGCGTCAACCCATGTGGGGGCGGTCGCGCTCACGCCCAGGTTCGGACTCAACCACTGCCACGAGAGTGTGGCGTTCACGTCGACCATGGTCGGTATGCCGTCGTGGGTCTCGGCCGCGGCGATCCGCATGCGGAGCGTGCCCCGCCAACCGATACCTGCGAAGCCGGGAAGTATGAACCCCGTCCCGTTCCTGCGGTAGAGCGCCGTCTCGTTCTCGACCTTCGAGCAGTCGTTGTTGGTGCACCTCCGCCACAGCAACCCTCCGTCACCGGTCGCGGCTTCGGCAGAGGCGCCTCCCAGCAGGCCGAACGCCAAGGACAGAACCACGGCGGCGCCAACCATCAGTACCCATCTCAGTACCCATCTCACGATCCGATGGCTGCGACCGCCACGGAAAGTCGTTACGCGGACGCGCGAAACCAGGCCTCCGACCCATTCATCCCACATTGCGGATCCCCTTGCATGGCCCCCAGCACCTCGATCGAGGTGCTCAAACTCTACCGACGGTCCCCAGACCGCACAAGATGACGCAAGTTGCCCAGTCGGAGTCCGGTCGAGATATGCTCTTCGTTCTGGCGGCGTCGTGCTCCCGATCGCCGGGCCCCATCATGGCGCAGCGCTCCTTGTCTCTTGAACGCTCACTCCGGGACAGGCTCGAGTCCCCCGGAATGGGACAAATGTATGCAGGACTTGAAGTTGGCACGGTCGTAGTACACCCTGAGAACGTTGGGTGGCGCTCCGCGGCTGCGCCAGGGCGCTGAGAACGTCATCGATGTCGGGTCGGTCAGTCGGCTCGCATGGGGCACAGGGGAAAGGCAGGGAGGCGCATGCGCCGGTTCTTCGCATTGTTGGCAGCGGCGGCTGCGCTGGCCGGAACTCTCCTCGTCGCAGCGCCTCAACCGGCTAATGCCCAGCAGAAAGCGATCAGCAACGCCCAAGGGTGCGGAAGCACCCTGGATCCCCTCCAGGCTCTCCAGATCCTCAACGTCGTGAGTGGCCAGACGGTGACGTGGAACAACATCCGGTTCGCCTGCGTCCTGGCACTGCAACAGCTCGACCTCGGCTTCACCGCTCTGCCCCTGGGTCCAGTCGTCGCTGCCGACATGAACCTCAACATCCGCTTCAAGCCGACCGGCAACATCCTCCTCGGGAACTTCGACCTCGAGATCACCCTGCCGGGGGATGCACGCATCGATGCCTGCATCCCCTTTGCGCTCGGGATCCAGCTCAACGCGAGCACTCCGAGCGTCGGATTCTCCTGTATCGGTCTGCGCACGTTCCTCAAGGACGGACAACCCGACAACACCAAGGGTCTGTTCGGGCTTCTGCCCTTCACGATTGTGAACCTCAACTTCTCGGTCGTCGGCGGACAGACTGTCGGCCAGGGTTCCGTCAACGGCATCGCGCCCGCCCACACCGAGCTCGGCAACGACCCGCTCTCCAACGCCCTCGAACCCATCGTGAACGACGCGATCGCCGCCGCAGTCTCTGCAGTCCTCGGTCAGGGCCTCGCAACGGAACTGATCATCGGGCCCGTTCGGATACAGACGAAGGACATTCAGGGATTCTGAGGCTCGGCTCTTCCTCCATCCCCGAGGCCAGACGAAGACACCCTGCCCAGGACATGGTGACGCGCCTGCCACGGGCGTAGGCTCGCTTCACGTCGAGCCGACATCGACCAGGGGGTAGAGCCATGTCAGGGGCGGATCCGGTACAGGCTGACGCCTACTACACGGACGCAGACGCTCATGTCGTGGAGGCAACGTTCTTCCTCGCAGCAGTCGAGCGCTGGCCACAGCACGTGTCGTTCCGCAACGACGGAACGGCCGGCTTCGTGATCGAGGGCCGCCGCTATCCGGAACCTGAAGGTGCTGGAGCCGGCTGCCCTCCCGACCACAGCCTCAACCCTGAAGCGGCGAGGAGGGCCACAACGCCGCAGGGGATGCTCGCCGACGCAGACATGGAGTCGGTCGGACGCCTCGTACTCTTCCCGAGCGGTGCACTGGCAGCTCCGACCATCCGCGACCGGAGGTTTTCGAAGGAGTTCGTCGATGCCTACAACGTCTGGGTGGCGGACTTTTGCACGGCCGACCCAGAGCGGCTCTTCGCCGCGGCAGCCATCGGCATCGAGCATGTCGAGGATGCAGTCGACAGCCTGCGGCGCGCCCGGGAGTTGGGCCATGTCGCTGCGATCCTCCCGCCTGCACTGGCGTACCGGAACCTAGACCATCCCGATCTGGACCCTTTCTACGAGGCCGCTGCGGACATGGATATGCCGATCACCGTCCACGGGGCCCCGGGCATGCATCTGCCCAAGATCGGAGTGGACAGGTTCACGAACTACATCCAGGTTCACATGGTCAGCTTTCCCTTCGACATGATGACCGCGATGGCGGCGGTCATATCCGGTGGGGTCCTCGACAGGCACCCGAGTCTCCGCTTCGCCTTCCTCGAGGCGGGATGCAGCTGGTTGCCGTACTTCGTCGAGCGGATGGGCGAGCACTTCGAGAAGCGCGGGGACTGGATCCCCCGCGGATGGCAGCGCCACCCACGCGAGTACGTGCAGGAGGGCCGTGTGCGTGTCACATGTGAACCCGAGGAAGCCCTCATACCTGCAGTCGCCGCCGAGTTGGGCAGCCAGTGCGTCATGTGGGCAAGCGACTACCCGCATTGGGATGGCGAGTTCCCGAATGCGGGCGCGCACCTTCGCAAGAGGACGGATCTCGACGAGTCGCTTCGCGTCCGGATCGCACGGGAGAACGCCGACGAGTTCTTCGGTCTCGATGGGGCAGCGTGACTACTCGGGGGCTCCGGGGACCCAACGGCCTCGAATGATCTCGGAGCCGAAGCGCTCGATCTCTCGGAGCAGCTCGGCCCTGGACCGCCCGGGCAACGTGAGGGTGAGCCAGGTCACCCCGAACTCCCCCAGCGATGTGACGGCCTCGCGGAACTCCGTTGCTGTCCACGATCCGCCGTCCATCATGTTCAGGCCGAACGGCACGAAACAGATGTCGAGTGCCGTGTCGCGCTCTGCTTCCTGCTCCATCTCCCTCAGGATGCCGATCCGCGCTTCGAGGTCGTCGAGCGACTCGATCCGTCCCGTGCGCAATGCCCCGGAGGTCCCCGGCGGAGTCGGGAACGGGACCCACCCGTCGCCCACCTCAACCGCCCGCCGCATGGCACGCCTGCTGTTGCCCCCGATCCAGATCGGAACGCTGCTGCCCGCCACCGGCGCGGGCAGCATGACGTTGTCCCGGGCCTCGAAATCCCGGCCGGCGAGCTGGATCGGCCTGCCGGTCCACGCCGCCCGCATGGCCGCGATCGCTTCGTCCGTGCGTGCGTTGCGATCCTCGAAAGCCGCTCCGAGAGCGGCGAACTCACCCTTCAGGTATCCGGCGGCGATCCCCAGGACGACCCTGCCCCCCGACAATGCGTCGAGGGACGCAACGGCCTTGGCCCCCAGGAAGGGGTTGCGGTAGGGAACCACGTACATGTTCGTCTGCAGCAACAGTCGCTCCGTCGCAGCAGCGGCAAAGGACAGCGCTACGAACGGGTCGAGAGCGTGATGCCCACCCGACTCGAGCCATCTCGTTGGGGGGAATGGGTGGTCCGTCACGAAGCAGGCGTCGAACCCGGCGGTCTCGGCCGCGCGAGCGACCTCCATGACGGCGGCGCCGGTGACGAACTCTGCCGGTGCTGAGACCCGATCGGTGGGAAGGCCGAGCGAGTACCTCATTCGACGTCGGACCCCACCGCCTCGAGGACGACCCGCTCGCCGGTGGCCGCCGACCTGTAGATCGCGTCGACGAT
>QWHP01000196.1 GCA_021404985.1 Actinobacteria bacterium ATB1 | reverse complement strand
TCTCGGTCGCGGGCGCACGCCTGAATGTCCCCTCACAGGTCAAGCCCGTCATCGACAAGGCGGTCAACGAACAGATCGCAGTTCTACAGCAACGCATTCGCAACGATCCCGCGCTGGAGCAGAACGCACGGCAGCAGTGGACGCAAATGTGCCGCTCGATCCCGCTGCAGGGTCCGGCTGGGATGCCGAAACTCCATCTCGAACTGAAGCCGGTTCGCGCCATCGCAGCTCAACCGCGCATCGACGCCAGAAACGTCACGCTGACAATCGGTGTCGAGGCCGAAACGCGGATCACGACCGCGGCGACCATGCCGATGGCCTCGGACTTGCCCGTGTGCCGCTCTTTCAGGACTGTCGGAAGCTCGCCCCCCACCTCCACCTGCACGCCCTCTGTCCCGGCGTCCGAGGCAGTGGCGACGAGGTCGTCGAGGACATCGTGTCCGAGGGCGGACGCCTCGGAATCGAACTGGACCGCCGCAACTGCGACGGTTCCGTCCTGCGAAACCGAGCGCGGCATCGCGGATGACGCTCCGAGCGGGTCCGTGATTCCCAGCACGTGGTCCATCTCCGCGATCGCCTCTACGGTCCGGGCGACCGTCCCGGCGTTGGACGCGTCGGCGACCGACCCCTCCGCCATCTCGAACACGACCATCGCCGTGGCGCCCGCCCTCTCCGGGAACCTCTCCTCGAGGAGGTCCGCCGCCGCCTGCGACTCGACCCCCGGCACCGAGAAGTCGTCCACGCTCTCACCGCCGGACACGCGGCCGAGAATGAAGATCCCGGCGGCGACGAGGAGCCAGACAACCAGGACTGACCGTCTGTGACGAACCGAGAAGAGGCCGAGCTCGTAGAGAAGCCTTGACATTTCGAACCTCACTCACCTTCTTCGTACTGCCGCCCACTCTAGTGCAGTGACTGCAAGAATTCAGTCAATGCATCTATACAGTGCAGGTAAGGTTCGCGCATGGACCAAGGCGGGGCAGGTCTGCGTGAACGTAAGAAGGAGAGGATCCGCGAGGCGATCGAGATGGCAGCGCTCGACCTCTTCGAGCAGCGGGGCTTCGACGGCACGACGCTCGAGGATGTCGCTGCGGCCGCCGACATTGCTCCCCGCACGTTCTTCCACTACTTCCCCTCGAAGGAGGATGTGGTCCTCTCCGACTACGGACGGCGACTGGGCCGGATCGCAGAGGTCCTGGCAGATGCTCCTGCCGGCGACCCCCCTGTCAGGGCACTGAGGGCTGCGTTCAGCGAGGTCGCCAGGGACTACGAGGACAACCGCGTGATCCTCCTGCGGCGCTTCCGCATCATGATGGGCTCACCGTCCGTCCCGAGGCTGATCGCGGGAGCTGCGCTGGCAGCCATGCGCACCGCCCTCCGGCTCTGGGTGGCGGACGGAGGCCGGACGAGCCTTCCCGAACTCGTCTACCGGGCTTTCGACACGTTCGAGTCCGGGCTGGCAGGCATCGAGGACCGTCCCGTACCGACCCCCACTGGTAAGGCGACGAGGGGCAAGCCGCGTCGCCGGAAGTGACCTACTGGTCCGCAGCGGCCCCGGTACTCGGGCCGTTGAGCATCGCCTGGCGCTCCTCGGGAGTGCAGACCGCAGGGTTCATCGCGGCCTGCATGACAGTCTGCTCGAGTGCCGAGGTGTCCCCACCCGAGATCGCCTCGTCCGCAAGTGCGCGCACGTCCGGGTAGGCGGCGATGGCGGAAGCGAACGCCTTCTGCACGCAGGACGTGGCCGCGTCCGAGAGCCCGAGCCCCTCCGCGCTGCACGACGCGACGACGGCGAGGGTCGCCTGGATCTGCTCGTCGGTGAGCGAGGTCGTGTCCTGCGTCTCGATCGCCTGCTGTATCGCCGGGTCCTGGATCTGGGCGGTCATGCAGTCCGCGATCTCGTTCTTCGTGCCCTCGTCGAGACCTCCCGAGTCCGAGCTGTCCCCAGCCGACCCTCCGTCGGCACCGGCGCTCTCAGAAGCACCCGACTTCTCGGGCTCCGCCGATCCACCGCACGCCGACGCCAGGACCGCGAGCGCAAGGAGGAGCCCCACGATCATCTGCACCAGGCGGGGCCGGTTCGGCTCCGAGAGCACCGACATTTTCGACGGCTTCGACATTGACGCACTCCATTCGCGGCATCGGGTCGTGACGACTTACCGCTCGCTATCGACCGATCGGAGAACGACGTTTAGGGCTTTTCACGGGACGCCGGGTCCGCCCTCGAGGGCGACCATGGCGGCCAGAGCCCGGCCCCGAACGAGCTCGACCCGGCAGCGCCCGGACTTCGTAGGAGTGCAGCCTCGCCTGCGCCCACGGCCTGCGCTTGCAGACTGGCCTGTCGGGTCTGGAGAATCGGGACATGAGTGGGCGTGGAGACGGGTGGAGATGTGTTGCCGCCGCGCACCTGGCGCTGTTCCTGCTCGCCACGACGTCGTGCTCGGCGACGCCTGGCGAGAGAGCCGCCGACAAGACGATCCACTCCGCTATCGACGGCACGATCGACGCCGAGCCTGAGGGCCGCCCCCACGACTCAGCTTTCCGGCGTTGGGACGTCGTCCGCGACGCGGTTCCGGCCGGGGACCGGCTCGTCGCTGTCGGGACCGGGGACGACGGGCTGGTCGCGTGGACGTCGCCGGACGGCACGGCCTGGTACCGGCAGCTCGTCGCGTCGGGTGAGGCCGAGGCAGTGGCCCTCGACGGGTCGGGTGACACGTTCGTGGCGACCGGCACCGGGGACGACGGGTCGGCCCACGTCTGGACGCTGGAGGGAACGGGGACCTGGGGAGAGGTGCTGGGCGTGACGGCCGTGCCCACCGGGATCGCTATCTCGCCTTCCGCCGTCGTCCTCGTCGGGGAGAGCCCCGCCGAGGACGTGGCCGTACGCCCGGACGCATGGGCGGCCGATGGCCGGCCCGCCTCGTGGAGCTCCTCCCCTCTTCCGCTCGCCGGGGAAGGATCGGCCGGGGTCGTGAACGGCGTCGTCGCGTACGAAGGGTCGTTCGTGGCCGTGGGGGCCGAGCTCCGCGTCGACGCCCACGTCGAGGGGTGCGTATGGGTTGGTTCGGGCCCCGGATCCGGATGGGAGACGGCTCGGACGATCGCCGATCCCGGAGGCGCCGACCTCGAGCTGACCTCTGTGGCGGTCACAGGTGGCGGCGTGGCCGGCGGTGGAACCCGTCAGGTCGACTGGGACGACCCGGCCGCAGGCGGCGAGGGCATCGTGGTCGATGACCTGCTCGGGACCCCGACAATGGAGACGTTCGAGGCCGAGCCGGGCGCGAACGTCTCCATCGTGGTCGGGGCTGGCGGGACTTGGCTGCTCGTCAAGGAGCCGGTTGCGGGCCGCGGCCGCGTCCTGGTACGAGAAGAGTCCGGCGTCTGGTCGGAGGTGGAGATCGACGGTCAGGTGACGGCCCTCACACCCTGGCGTGACCATGCTCTCGCGTTCGTCGTCGACTCCGACGGCTACACGCGAACCGTGCCCGTCAACTGATCGCGTCGGTGAGCTCGCGCAGCTCGGTCTTGAGAGCCTTGATCTCGTCCCTGAGACGCGCTGCGTACTCGAACTCGAGCTTCTTCGCCGCTGAGTGCATCTCGCCCTCGAGCGTGTCGATGAGCCGGCGGATGTCGTCCGTGGGCATGAGCTCGGCCCCCGGGGCGATCCGTCCCTCGCCCGCACGGTCGCGTCGCGGGTCCCCCGTCGGCGTCCTGCGGTCCCTCGGCCCGCGTCGCTCCTCGGCGGTGGGCAACGGCGCGAGGCCGTCCTCGCGCACGATCGAGAGGATGTCCGTGATCCGCTTGCGTATCGTCTGCGGATCGATCCCGTGTTCCTCGTTGTATGCCCGCTGGAGGGCGCGACGCCTGTTCGTCTCGTTGATCGCGGACCGCATCGAGTCGGTGACGTTGTCGGCATACATGACGACGGCGCCGTCGACGTTGCGGGCAGCGCGTCCGATCGTCTGGATGAGCGAGGTCTGCGAGCGCAGGAAGCCTTCTTTGTCGGCGTCGAGGATGGCGACGAGGGAGACCTCTGGGAGGTCGAGTCCTTCGCGCAGGAGGTTGATGCCCACGAGGACGTCGAACTCGCCGAGGCGGAGGTCGCGCAGGATCTCGACGCGCTGGAGCGTATCGACTTCGCTGTGGAGGTACCGGACACGTATGCCCATCTCGAGCAGGTAGTCAGTGAGGTCCTCCGCCATCTTCTTCGTCAGGGTGGTGACGAGCACGCGCTCGTTCCGCTCCGCCCGTTCCTTGACGAGCCCGATCAGGTCGTCGATCTGGCCCTCGGTCGGCTTCACGATCACCTCGGGATCAAGCAGCCCCGTGGGACGCACGATCTGCTCGACGACGGCGTCGCTCTCCGACAGCTCGTACGGCCCGGGAGTAGCAGAGAGGAACAGGACCTGGCCGACCCGGGACATGATCTCGTCGAAACGCAGTGGCCGGTTGTCGAGGGCGCACGGGAGGCGGAAGCCGTGCTCGACGAGGATCTCCTTGCGTGACCTGTCACCCTCGTACTGACCGTGGAGCTGCGGGACGGTGACATGGCTTTCGTCGATCACGACGAGGAAGTCGTCCGGGTAGTAGTCGAGGAGGCAGAAGGGGGTTTCCCCCGGCTGCCGGCCGTCGAGGTGCCGCGAGTAGTTCTCGATGCCGTTGCAGTACCCGACCTCGCGCAGCATCTCGAGGTCGTAGTTGGTCCGCATCCGAAGCCGCTGGGCCTCGAGGAGCTTCCCCTCGCGGTCGAGCTCCGCGAGACGCCCCGCCAGCTCCTCCTCGATCGCCCCGATCGCCCGCTCGAGCGTCTCACGCGTCGTCGTGTAGTGCGTCGCCGGGTAGACAGCGATCTCCTCAAGCTCCGCCACGATGTCACCGGACACCGGGTTCACCCGCGTGATGCGGTCGACCTCGTCGCCGAACATCTCGACGCGCACGCCGAGCTCGTCGTAGGCGGGGAAGATCTCAAGCGTGTCGCCGCGCACCCTGAACTTGCCTCGCGAGAAGTTCAGGTCGTTGCGTTCGTACTGGATGTCCACGAGACGGGCGAGCATCTCGTCGCGGTCGTGCTCCTGGCCGACGCGCAGGTAGACGAGGTTCGTCTCGTATTCCTGTGGGGAGCCGAGACCGTAGATCGCCGACACCGACGCAACGCAGACGACGTCCCGGCGGTGGAGTACCGCAGACGTCGCCGCATGCCTGAGCCTGTCGATCTCGTCGTTGACCGAGGCGTCCTTCTCTATGTACGTGTCGGTCTGCGGGACGTATGCCTCGGGCTGGTAGTAGTCGTAGTAGCTGACGAAGTACTCGACGCGGTTATCAGGGAACAGCTCCCGGAACTCGTTCGCGAGCTGCGCAGCGAGTGCCTTGTTCGGCGCCAACACCAGTGTCGGACGCTTCAGCGCGGCGATCACGTGCGCCGCCGTGAAGGTCTTCCCCGTTCCCGTCACGCCGAGCAGGGTCTGGAACCGCAGGCCGTCCTCGAACCCCCGCACCAGGTCCGCGATCGCGCCCGGCTGGTCCCCTGCCGGCTGGAACTCCGAGGTGAGCGCGAACTCCTTCACCCTGCCGAGTGTATTCACCGTGAGGTGCTGGCGACCCCTCGTACCTCGGACCGAAGAGCGCGTTCGTTCCCCATCAAGCTCGAGTGTGAAGCCCATCGCCCTGAAGTCCTCGTCCAAGCCGAAGAAGGCAGCGCAGCGGCTCTCGCGAGCCACAGCCGCTCCCACGCAGTCGGCGTATGACAGCCGCAGGTCCGCGTACTGAGCCATGATCTCGAACGCCGCATTTCTGAGCCGGGCGTCGCCATCCCGGATCCATGGTTGACCACCGGCAAGAGCTTGTTCCAACGCCCGCCTGAAGGCGAGGGCTGCGGGGAGCCCGGCATCGTACCGGAGCCTCGTCGCGGTCTGCGCAACGACGGGAACGGCGGGTTCGGATGTGAGGAGCAGGTCGCCGTCTGCATGCAGTCGCTCGACGTGGGAGTGAACGTTCTCGTGGACGCGATCCCGCCGCCAGAGAAGGGCTACGAAGGCGCCCGTGTCGACGTAGACCGTTCTCAAGTGCCGGCCTTCGGCGCTCCGTAGAGATGGTGGTCGTGTTCCTCCGCGACGTCGTCAGGGCCCTCGGGATCTCCCGCGAGCCCGGAAATCGCCCAGAGCGGGTCCTCGGCCAGCATCGCTCAGAGCGCGTCGAGCACCGCGGCGGCACCACGGAAGAAACCCAGCGCGAGGGCGCGCTGGTCGTGCGCGTGGAAGAGCTCACGGTACGGCAGGAGAGCCCCCCGGAACGACCGGGCATCCCAGACCGGATGGTCCGGAACCACGGCCCAGGGCGCGACGTAGAGATAGGGATCGGGGTGCGAGGCGTCCCCGGGCGATGCGCCGTACGCCGCTCGGCGGCCTTCTTCTTCGTTGCCGAACTCGAACGCCGCGTCGAAGTGCTCGGGCCAGATCTGCACGCGGCTCGGCCCCTTCCAGTCGGGAGTCTCGGCCCGCAACTCCTCGAGCACCGAGTATGCGAACCCGAACCAGTCGGACACGAAACGCACCGAGTCTGCGTCGACGTCGAGCAGCGCCTCGGGTGCGAGGACGGACTCCGGCTCGTATACCCCGGCAGGAGCGCCCAGCGGACCCTCGACGAATTCGGCCGCACGCCCGGGAGTCGTGATCGGCTCCCGTCTCTCCTCTTCACCCAGCGCGAGGACGAGGTCGACTCCATCCACCCGCACCTGGCAATCCCGGCCGTCGCGCTCGAAGTACGGAGTGCCGAACCCCCCCAGCGTCCAGCGCAGCCCGATCCTGCCCGTCGCGACATACCTGGCGGGTGCAAGCACGTGCTCGGCGACGACGTGAAGGGCAGCCCGCTTGGCGGGCCAGTCCCTGGGCACCGGCGGGAGAAGACCCCATGCGGCCAGCCAGCGCTTGCGGCACCACTCGGCGAGCTCACGATCGTCTTCGGCGATGTCCTCCCACGTCAGGTCACCGGTCACCACCGGCGAAACGACGCGCCTTCCCTCAGGAACCTCACCGCGCGCCGCGGGATCGTCGGACCAGTCGGGTGCACCGACGGCAGGCGGCGGGGGCTCGAGGACCCGGACCTCGTACGCGCCGCCGAGCCGCACGTACGCCTCGTGCCGGGGATTGCGGACCGCCATGTCGCTCCGGGTGCTACGACAGCTCTGCCTAGTGTCTCTTTCTAGTTGCCGTGGCCACGAAAGCGGGGGAAGCGCCTCGGCCGGCATCCGTCCCTCCCTGCACGTTGAACCGGTCAGTCGAGTGTCTCGAGGGTCCCGACGAGCTCTGCGAGCGACCCGATGCGGGGCACTC
>QWHP01000195.1 GCA_021404985.1 Actinobacteria bacterium ATB1 | reverse complement strand
CCTGATGCCGATCTTGCCCTCCGCCATGTTCTTGTGGACCTGGTAGGCGGCCTCGCTCGTGTCGGCGAGGGCGAAACTGCGGGACATGATCGGATGGATCATGGCCTTGCACGCGAGGCGGTTCGCCTCCCATGCCTCCTTGTAGTTGGCGAAGTGCGAACCGACGATGCGCTTGAGGTTCATCCAAAGGTATCGGTTGTCGTACTCGTGCATGTATCCACTCGTCGACGCGCACGTCACGACCGTCCCGCCACGTTTGGCGACGAAGACGGACGCCCCGAACGTCTGGCGGCCCGGGTGCTCGTAGACGATGTCGGGATCCTCCCCGTCGGTCAGCTCGCGAATCGCCTTGCCGAGTGCCACCCAGGCCTTGGGGTTCTGGGCGGTCCCGGCGTCGTCCCAGACCGGGGGCAGGTCGCGACGGTTGATCACGCGCTCGCAGCCCAATGCCCTGGCGAGCCCGATGCGTTTTTCGGAGCTGACGACGCCGACGGGGATCCCGCCGCCGTTGCGGACATACTGGACGGCGAACCCGCCGAGGCCGCCGGTGGCACCCCAGACGAGGACGACGTCGCCCTGCTTCATGCGGGCGCCGTTCGCCCCGACGAGCATGCGGTACGCAGTGCACGAGACAAGCGGCATCGAGGCTGCCTCTTCCCAGGTGAGGTGCTTGGGCTTGGGCATGAGCTGATTCGCCTTGACGAGGGCGATGTCCGCAAGCCCGCCGAAGTTCGTCTCGAAGCCCCAGATGCCCTGGCCGGTGTCGATCATCGAGTCGTCGTGTCCCTCCGGACCTTCGAGCGCCACGTCGTTGCAGTGGACGAGCACCCGGTCACCCGGCTTCCAGTGCGTCACACCGGGACCGACGCGGAGCACGATGGCAGCCGCATCCGAACCCATGATGTGGTAGGGCAGGTCGTGCCGTGCAGCGAGGTCGCTTGCCCGCGCCCGCCGCTCGAGGAAGTTGAAGGTGGGGAGCGGCTCGAAGATCGACGTCCAGACGGTGTTGAAGTTGATCGCCGAGGCCATGACAGCGATGAGTGCCTCGTTCGGGCCGAGGTCGGGCAGCGGGACCTCGTCGATGTGGATGCTCCGGCGGGGGTCCTTCTCCTCGCTCGTGAGACCCTCGAACATGTCGACCTCGTCCTTGTGGACGGTGGCCGCGCGCATCGATTCGGGGAGCGGCAGGTTGGCGAAATCCTCCGAGGGTGCCTCGGCTTCCACGGCTTCGACGATCGTGCTGAGCTCCGGCGCAGGCGGGAGTGATGTCTGATCGGTCATGGTCGACGCACCTTCTCGTGGGCTTCCGTCAAGAGGGATCGTCAATCGTAGGAGGGGTGGGCGATCCGGTGCCTACCCGCCACCGGAGGTGGTAAGCCCGAGCCGCGTGGCGAAGAGATCCAGAACGAGGTCGAGGGCCCGGCGCGTCGGGTGTCCGGCGACATCCTGGAGGTCCTCGGTCAGGACGGAGTGCGCCAGCGCCCGGTTGCCATGTGGATTCTCCGGCGAGGAGTCGATCTCGACCGCGACGAAGCTGTCGCCGAGCTCCTTGCGCAGGCGGACGAAGCGGTCCTCGGGAACGAGCCGTCGACCATCATCCCGAGGGCGAACCCGCCGGTGAGGCACATCCCGACGACGCCCACACCCGGTCCACCGCAGCATTCGTGCTCATGGCGCGCAAGAGCTCGCAACCAGTCGATGACCGGGCTGGTCTTCCCACTTGCGAAGAGGGTGAACTCACGCGAGACGCACGCCCACGACATCGTTTCGAGGGTGTAGGGCACGGACGGCGCCTTGCCCGGGCGCCCGAAGAGGTGCGGAAGGACTGCGGTCGCCCCGATCTCGGCGACGCGCCGTCCGAACTCCGCGACGCGGGGAGTGATGCCGGGCACCTCACTTATCACGATGACCGCAGGCCCCTCACCCTTTCGATAGACGGTGCGCTCCTTGGCGTCGGGACCTTCGGGCCAGGTGAAGTTCTCGGTGCGAAAGTCGGCGAGGTCGTCGTCGTGTTGTGGGTCGGCCATTCGATTTCCCCGTGTGAGTCGCCAATGCGGTCGAGAGTGCCGGCCGGCGAGGACAGCCGTGCGAACGAAGGCCTCCGCTCGGCGGAGACTAACGTGCCGGGATGCGAGTTGTCCTACAGCGGGTTTCCCGTGCCTCCGTGGCTGTGGACGGGCAGCCTGTCGCCACGGTCGGCAGAGGCTACGTGGCTCTCGTCGGGATCGCCGTCGAAGACGACGAGGCGAAGGTCGAGGCCATGGCGCAGAGGACCGCCGGCATCCGCCTCTTCCCGAACCCGGACAACCCCGACGCCAAACCGATCGACGTGGCGATCGGTGACGTCGACGGGTCGATCCTCGCGGTGAGCCAGTTCACGCTCTGCGCCGATACGAGCCGGGGCCGGAGGCCGAGCTTCGTGGCCGCGGCCAGACCCGAGGTCGCCGAGCCACTCTTCGACCTCTACTGCACACGCCTCGTGGAGATGGGGATCCCTGTGGGCAAGGGCGTGTTCGGCGCGCACATGGACGTGGAGCTCGTCAACGACGGGCCCGTGACGATCGTCCTGGACTCCCGCTAGTGCGCCCCGGCGATCCGGTGTGCGAACCGTTCGCCGGCCCGCCTGCGGACATGGGCGCGAGGAGCCTGATGGCGAGGGCCGTGGCGGAGACGTATGCGGTCGTGGTCAGGACTGTGAGAAGGACGAACCATATCGCCGCCCCTGCCGGGGCGCTGGCCCACATGCGCAGCCCGGCCCAGATCCCGGTGAGGGCGACCGCTGCCGCGGCGCCCATTCCGATCGCCCCCGACAGAAGTTGAGCTCTCTCCTGTGTCATCGTGCCTCGGCTCCATGGACGGCGGGATCGCGACCAAGCCCGTTCTGGCCGCGAGGAACCAGAGTCTTCCCCGGTTGCAGAGTGTCGTGCGGCGGACTTCACCATGGCAGGCCTCTGATTCCCCCGGCCTGTTTCCCCGCTGCGACTCATGCCGGAAAACCGGAGGCCGTGTCCCGCATCGCACCCGGGAGCCGACGACCGTCCGATTCGTCCGAATTCTCGGCCTCCAGTATTGGCGCGAAGACGGGGGCCATGTCAACGACCGTCGTCACACGGCGCGAGCGTTCTCGTGGACATCCCCCCGAATCGTGGAGTACGCGGGCAGCATCGCCGCCCGGGCGAGTTGCGATCGAGCCCGGTCTGGATCGGCGGCAGCACGCTCGAGGACGCCGTGTTCGTACCTCCGCCGCCTGACGAGATGAAGAGAGCGCTGAGCGACCTCGAGCGCTTCCTCCACGAGCGTGACCTCCCGCTGCTCATCCAGCTCGCCATCGCTCACTACCAGTTCGAGGTCATCCATCCGTTCACTACCAGTGCCTCGCCGGCCTGCGCCGACTCCGTTGTCGCATTCTCCTCGCGGTGGAATCGTGGCGCAGAGCAAGTCGCTGACTGGGAAACCTGATGAGGCAATTGCGGCTTGGGGTCTTGGTGGCTGCTTTCGCCCTGGTGTTGACCGTGTGCGTAGCGCCGATCACCTCGACAACAAGGACTCGATGAATCACGCTGAATGCAAATCCAACAACAAACCTGCGGCCGTCAACCGAGCACGTCTTCGATGAAACGTGCCGTCAACTCGGCGAGACGGATGGTGACTTCCTCGTCGTCGGCCATATGGGTCATGCCGGCCAGCGGTATCAGCGAGTGCTCGGCACCCACACGGAGTAGAGCGTCGCTCAGGCGCACGCTGTGCGAGAAGAACACGTTGTCGTCGGCGGTGCCGTGCACGATGAGGAGTGGCCGGTCCAGACCCCGCCCAGCGTCGTCGAGAAGGCTCGATCTCCTGTAGGCGTCCGGGTCGTCTCCGGGCAGGCCCAGATAGCGCTCCGTGTAGTGGGTGTCGTAGTCGAGCCAGTCGGTCACGGGTGCCCCGGCGATCGCGCCCTTGAAGATGTCCGGACGGCGCAGGACACAGAGTGCCGCCATGTACCCGCCGAAGCTCCACCCGCGGACCACGACGCGAGTCAGGTCGAGTTGCGGATAGACCTCCGCCAGGGCCTCGAGCCCTGCGACTTGGTCCTCGAGCGTCACGCCCGAGAAATCGCCACGTAGCGCACGCTCCCAGTCTCGTCCCCGGCCGGGGGTGCCGCGACCATCGATCGTGACCACCGCCACGGACGCATAGTCGGCGAACCAGCGAGCGAGGACGAGATCATCCCGCGACTTGAGCACGCGCTGCACATGCGGACCCGCGTAGACGTCGAGGAGAACCGGAACGGAAGAGGGCTCCGCCGCTGCCTGAACGGGAAGCACCACGGACGCCCTCAGCGCACGCTCTCCGAGGCAGACGATCACGGCGTCGGGATCGAACGGCGGTTCCTCGGCCTCGCTGTGCACGTCCGTCCACTCGCCGCCATCCTTGCGCCAGCGGACCTTCGGACTGGCATCGAGCGACGTGAACGTCACGACATCGATCCCGACCCCTCCGGCCCAGGACCCTATTCCCGGCCGTCTCTCGATCCACGTCACAGAGCCGTCCCGGAGGTCGACCGACGCCACACTCTCCTCCGTCGGCTCGGGTGACGCAACGACGACAACGCGATCAGCGTCCGCGGCAAGGACACGGCGCAGGCCGAGCTCTGGCTGTGTCACGTCCCTGCGTGCGCCTGATCGATCGACGAGCTGCAGCACGGGTCTTCCGGACGCCTCCGACACCCATACGAGAGCGCTGCCGTCGGGCAGCCAGCGGAGCGGACCTGCCGGCAGGTTCAGCCATGCTGGATCGGCCTCCTCGAACAGCAGAGTCGTCCTACCCGTGTCCGGGTCGACCGTCCGCACCTGCTCACGCTGCTGGACGCGGTCCTGCACGAGAACCGTGAGCGGTCCGCCCGCCGGCCATGCCACCCGGGCCACGTAGGGGAAAGCCTCCCTGTCCCAGTCGACGTCCACTCGAGAGGCCCCGTCCGCTCCGAACACTGCAAGGCGAACGTCGGCGTTCGCGCGGCCCGGACGCGGATAGGGCCAAGCACGCGGGGCTCCCCCCGGGTTCGCGAGATCGCTGAGCCACCACTTCTCCACATCCCGTGTGTCCACGCAGGCGGCCACGATGCGCGAGCCGTCGCCCTCCCACCAGAAACCCTCCAGACGTCCCATCTCCTCACGTGCCACGTACTCGGCGAGCCCCCACACGACATCCGGATCGTCCGAGCCGGCCAAGCAGAGCGGCCCACCGCCTGACATGCCCGAGACCCACAGGTCTCCGCCGAGTATGTAGGCAACCCGTTCGAGCGCCGGATCCGGGCGTGGATCGACGGCTTCCTCGGGCAACGGCGGCTCCAGGACAACGCCGCCGTCGAGGTCGAGGACGAAGAGGTGCCCACCGAGGGGCACGGCCAGCAGAGTGTCCTCGGCGACGAGTGAGAAGGAAGTGATCCCCGTCGTTCGGAGCCTGAGACGCTCACGGCGTTCCTTCTCCGCCTCCGTCAGTGACACGCCACCCTCGACGAGGTCGGCGGACGAAGCGAGGCGCCGCTCCTCACCCGAGTCGGTGTCGAGTGCCCAGAGCGCGTTCTCGGGATCACGGGAACCCGATCGCAGGAACACGACGGTACCGTCCGACGCGACCTGGATCGCACTCGGCCGGCCCAGGCTGAATCGACGAGTGCGTGCGAGCTGGCGTAGAAACTCCGTGTCGGCACGCCGTTCCGGTGCGACGTTGTCGGTCATGCCCCGGGAAAAATAGTCCGGACGGCTCAGTGGACCGGCTGGATCCCCAAGTGATCGAGGCGATCCCACAGCTTGCGGAGGGTCTCCTGACGGTACATGCGGAACTCGCTGCCCCGCACGTGATGGAACCTCCAACCGAGCCTCTCGAGCACCTCGCGGCGGTGCCGGTCTTCCGCCCAACCTGCCGTTCCATTCGAAGGACCGGCGACCTCGACGGCGAGGCGCCCCCCCTCACCCGAAACGAGGAGATCGATCGTCACACGCCCGACGGGGTGGTGGGCCACCACGTCGTAGCCACGAGCCTCGACCTCGGCCGCGAGCTCCGCGTCGAGCTCCGACATGCGCGTCGATGACGAGAAGTCGGATAGCCGCTTGTGGTCCCCTTCCGTACAGAACCTGATCAGCTGCCCTCTCACATCGTGAGGATGGAGCTGGTCGGCGCCGACCGAGTGCACGAGCCACATCTGGTCCCGGGCCCGGCTCGCGGCGACATTCACGCTCTGGCGGTCGTGGTCCTCGATGAACGGCCGATTCGTCAGCCCGTCGTCGTCTCGCGCCACGACCATCGAGACGAATATGACGTCACGCTCGTCCCCTTGGAACTGATAGGGGTCTCCACAGCGCAACTTGCGCCGGTTCATCTCGACCTCACCGAGTCTGAAGATGAGCGCCTCCTCGATCGTGTGCGCCTGCTCGTCCCCGAGGAGAGAGACGACCCCCATCGTCTTGCCCTCGTATGCGGGGTCCGAACATAGACGGGCGATCAGGTCGACGATCTCGGCTGCCTCCTCCGGATTGCGGTTGGAGCCCGTCAATCGGAAGCCCTCAGGCACATGGCGAGTCATGATCGGCTCCCATGCTGGATCGGGATGCTTCTCGCGCAGCGGAAGGATCCTGCCGTGGTATGCCAGGTCGTTGGAGAAGGAAACGATCTCCGGCAGACACCGGAAGTGCTCACGGAGCATGACCGACCCGGAGTAGGAGCGCTTCGCGATCTCGTAGAGACTCGACTGCGGCTCGAGCAGCGAGGCGTTCGGCACGTCGGGGATGAGCCGTTGGATCTCGCCACGGACGTTCGCTTCGTCGATCACGAGGGTCTGGGGGGACATCTGCATGTCGTCGCCGACCACGACCGCCTTCTTCGCGAGAGCGAGGGCCGCAACCGAGAAGAGGTCGCACTGGCTCGACTCATCGATGATGACCACATCGAAGGGCTCCGTCGCGGGATCGAACACTTCGACAACCCGGTAGAGGGGCATGATCCAGGCCGGGATCGCCTCGACCGAGTCCTGCATCGCCGCTTCGGCCTCGGCCCGCCAAGCGGCGAGGGTCGCGCCCTCACTGTCACGTGCGCGGCGCAGAGCCTGGGCCCACACGGCAAGTGACCGGCGTCTCGTGTCCGTCATGTTGTTTGCGACGTACAGCCACGCCGAGAGTGACGCAAGCTCTCGGGTACATGTCACGATGCCTTCCAAGCTCTCCTCGAGGCGTGCCTGCAACTGAACGGGATCGTCGGCTTCCATCAGATGCGACAGCCACGTCTCGGCCTGACGCCACTGCCACATCGCCTCGACATCCCTGGGGTCGCCGCAGACGGAGACGTCACCGCGTTCGGACGCTATACGAGACGCCCAGACGGGTGCGACGCCGGACATCCGGCGGGCGAGCTCGTCCGCCTCGAACACGAGGAGACGCAGGCCGTCGAGGCGGACCACTTCGGTGTAGGCCTCCTGCCAGGCCGCAGGGTCGTAGGCGGACAGTGCCTGGGTGAGCTCCGCGAACAGCGGGGAGGATTCCTCGTAGGAGCTCTCGACCTTGAGGTCCTCGGCGAGCTCCTCGAGCTCCCCCATGCCGTCGAGGTACTCCCGACGGGCGAACACGGCGTCGATCGCGACGAGGACACTGTCGAGATCCTCGGGCGCACATCGGTCCGGTATGTACATGCCGAGCGCGCCGAGGCGACTCTGCAACTCAGGACGGATCGCACGCTCCCAGTCGAGGACCGCCGCCATCTGCTCCACGGCGGTCCCGATCACCTGCTCCGGGAACTCCTCCCTTATCCCCGGTTGCACACCACCGACCCTGAGGATCTCGTGGTTCCAACGGTTGCGCAGTTCGTGCCGCTTCCGCTCGATACGTAGTGTGAGGAGGAGGAGGTCGTAGTCCTCGATGCTCTCGGGATGGTGGCCGTCTGTGACACATCGCTCGCGGAGCTCACGTAGCTCCCGCGACACTCGCATGCGGAACTTGCGTCCGTCGGTCACGCGCCGGCGAAGCTCCTCGAGCGCCTCCTCGAGCGCGTTCCCGTGGGCGTGCAGCGTGTCGCTCTCGGGGAGTGTCACCTCGTGGCCGGCCAGGCCTGCACGCAGCGATACGATCTCCCTCACACCGTCGCGGATCGACGCGACGAAACGCAGCCAGTGGTCGAGCCACTCGGGGTTCCCCGCGACCTCGAAGCGGATGACCTCCAGCCAGGCAGCCCCCATCTCGAGGAGGTTCTCCCGCGTCCGGCTCACCTCGAGCGCGAGCTCCTGGAGATCTCCCAGCGGCGTCGCGTCGACCATCTCCCACGTCGTGAGGCGCCCCTGGGCCGCCGAGATCCTCTCGTGCAGGTTGTGCAGGTTCTCGATCTTGCGCGACAGGGCAGGGCCGTCCGGAATCGCGCGCCAGTCGGGCAGATGACGGATGCCCTCCTTGCGGTCCTCAGGCTCGAGCTCGGCACACAGCTCGAAATAGCGGGCGACCTCACCGCGCGTGAGCGGGCACTCGTCGTCGTCGGACAGCACGTCGGGGATGTGCCCATGCCGCTCCTTGTTCTCGACCACCCACTGGGCGAGCTCGGAGGGGTTCACATCCCTGTCGCCGAGAATGTAGACGAGGCCCTCCCTGCGATCGATCGCTTCGAGACGGCGCCGCGCCTCCTCCGCTTCGTCGATGTGACGCTCCAGCTCCCCGTCGACCTCGACCACGCGCGCTCGGGCCTTCGCACGGTCCAGGGACCCCGCGTTCTCGTGGATCGACTGGACGGACCTCTCGAGCTGTTCGAGCGCGTGCGCTGACGAGCCGAGCACCGACACGCACAACGGCCTGATGTCCTCGGGGATCATCTCGCGGAGTATCTCGAGCGGCTGCTGCTTGTAGGACGTGACGAGAACCCGCCGGCCGTGGGCGAGGAGGTGCGCCGTGAGGTTCGCGATCGTGTGGGACTTCCCCGTACCAGGGGGGCCTTGCACGGTGATCGCGTCGTGATCGGCGAGCTTCCTGGCGATCTCGTCCTGCTCGGCGTTCGACGGCAGGGGCATCAAGAGACGAGACGAGATCGCCGACCAATCGGCCCTGGCCCCGTCGGATCCGTTCCCGGTCTCTTCGACGGAGTCACCCTCGCGCTCGACTTCGCCGATG